>DATCJQ010000411.1:0-8265 GCA_036562745.1 Flavihumibacter sp. | reverse complement strand
AATTATTTTTAATGGGTAAATAGATGCTGAATTGTGTGCCTTTCCCTTCCTCGCTGGTCACGGTTAAGGAGCCCCCATGCACTTTGGTGACGATATCATAACTCATGCTCAGCCCCAGACCAGTGCCTGCACCCGTTGGTTTTGTAGTGAAAAAGGGTTGGAAGATTTTGTTGAGATTGGTCTGCGGAATTCCATTTCCATTATCCCTTACCGTTAGTACCACCTGTCCGTCTGCGATGTTGGTTCCAACTGTTACCATAGGTGAAAAATCAGGTCCCGCTGTTTTTGCTTTTTCATTCACCGCATAGAAAGCATTGGTGAGCAGGTTCAGAATCACCCGGCCTATATCCTGCTGGATCATATTTACGGGTGGAATCGTTTCGTCAAATGCAGTGGTCATACCCGAATTGAAGGATTTGTCTTTGGCACGCAGTCCATGGTACGCGAGGCGCAGGTATTCATCGGCCAGTTTGTTCAGGTCGGCTGGTTCCTTGGTGAGGTTGATGGAACTCCGACTGTGCTGCAGCATACTTTTAACGATACCATCGGCACGGCGACCGTGATGGTATATCTTTTCTTCGTTCGATTTTAGATCGGCGGCTATTTCGCGTACCGCCTTGAGATTGCCTCTGTCTATCTCCTCATCCATCTCCTCGAGCAATTCCGTATTGATTTCCGAGAAATTGTTGATGAAATTGAGGGGGTTCTGTATTTCGTGAGCGATTCCAGCCGTCAGTTCGCCCAGCGATGCCATTTTTTCTGACTGAATCAACTGTTCCTGGGTGGTTTTCAGCTCTTCCATTTTCTGGCGAAGGGCCTGGGTTCTCATCTGGACCTTCTTTTCCAGCATGCGATTCTCTTTTTCCAGCATCTGCGAACGGATGCGCGCAACAAGGTAGATGATGCTTGCAGCCGCAATAGCATACAGGAGATAAGCCCACCAGGTTTGCCACCATGGCGGCAGAATGATGAAATCAAACGATGCGGGCTGGCTCCAGATGCCACTTTGTCCGCGCGTTATCACTTTAAAACTATAGGTACCCGGACTAACATTATAGTATATGCGAGAAAATGGTTTGTCTGTAGGGGGCGACCAGGAAGCATCTTCTCCTTCGAGCAGAAACCGATATTCAATTTTATCGCGTCCGCGCGGATTCTGGTTGCTGAACAAAAAGTTGAAGGAGTTTTGGTCATGGGGCAGTTTGAGATTCGCGGGCAACTGAAAACCGGTTTGAACGCTATCCCATTTTATATTATGATTGGCAAGGTAAAGGCCATCGCTACTATCGGAGAAGGAAAGGTGCTGGTCCATAATATTGATTCCAAGAATCCGGACCGAAGGAACTGTTGTGTCAGCAATGGGATCCTGATGAGCCACAGTTAAGATGGGAGCTGCACCCCACCAGATATCGCCGTTCGAGGCAACATGGGCTGTGGCCTGGTTATAGTCGTTGTAGGGAATACCCGCTGATTTTGCATAGTTGTAGAAGCGCCAGGGCTGCCCTTCCTCCCTGGGCGGATCCACGACAATGATGCCATCCTCTGAGCCGATATGAATACGGTTGTTGCATTCGATCATATCATACATGGCGGGGGGATGCAGACCATGCTCAGGTCCGAGGTTGGTAATGGTTTTGAGATCCGGATCCAGAATGGAACACCCTTTGTCTGAGCCCAGGTAAAGATGCCTGGAACTGCTCTCGAGGAAAACAGATGAATAGGAGCCGGAGATGCCATTTTCTTCTGTGATGGTAATGCAGCTGTCGGATTCCGGATAGATCAGCACCGTTCCATTTCCCGTACTAACCCAGATCCGGTTGCTCCGGTCGGCCGTGACTATATATACCGTGTTGGAGATAAGTCCTCCTGCTTCGGTAAAAGTCTTGTAGATTTTCCGGTTTCTGTCGAAATAGTGCAGGCCTTCGCTGCCCGAAATCCATAAAGCGCCTTCTTTGTCTTGTGCTGCGTTAAAGACAGTCCGGATCGATTTGTTCCAGGCTGTATTAAAGTAACTTACGATTCCTTTTTTAACATCAATCAGGGCAAAGCCTCGTTCTGATCCGAGGAAAAAGAAATCTTCGGATAAGCGTGTTATCTGCCGGTGGGAATTGTCGGAAATATTGCCCGGGAATTTCAAAAGGTAAAGCCGTTCCGTTTTAGGATCGTATATATTTAAGCCATTGTAGGTAGACAGCCAGATTCTGCCTTTGGAGTCCTCCTCAATGCCCCAAACATCGTTGCTTGCCAATCCGTTTTTATCGCTAAAATGATCGGTTAGTAATCCATCCTGGTCGATTAGCAGCACTCCGTCGCGATTGGTGCCCAGCCAGATCAATCCCTCTTCGGTATTCATACCTGTAGAGGGAAATATACCTGCTGCAATGGGGGCGTCGGTGATCATTTTCTTAATAAGGTTCTTCCGGCTATCGTAGATATAAACGATGTTATCGGTTGCAAGCCAGATTCGGTTCTGCCTGTCGGAATAAATTCCTATGGGCGTTCCATCCATTCCCTGGTCGGGGCCGATCCAACTGATGATCTGGTCTTTTAATGAAATGGCCGTGGCGCGAGCCATTCCATAGTTGCAGGCCCAGACCCTGCCGTCCCGATCTTCTTTAAAATCAAAAAACAGGTTCCCTAGAACACTGTCGTTCGCGCCCAGCACGTACATGCGGCTGAAACTACTGTCTATGATGCCAATCTGATTGTTGAAGCCTATCCAGAAGTTTTGCGATTGGTCGGAATATAATCCGTAGGCCCTTCTTGCAGGCTGGCCCTCGGGAGAAAGGGGCAGAAGGCCGATGCGCTGCCGGTCCAGATCAATCTGATAAAGGATTTTTTCCCCATCATGAGTGGCCCAGCATCTGGATTTGCTGTCGAAACTTATTCTCAGGAAACCGGGGCGCATCACAAAATGTTCCACTATGGCCTGTTTCGGGTCGATCCGGTATAAACCGGAACTCAGCCCGCTTACGAGAATCCGTCCATCGGAATCAACCATCAGGTCACTCAGTATTTCTGCCCCGCCCGAAGCATCTTTTTCGAAAAAATTGTAGAGCCAGAACTCGTTGCCTGTATACCTGGTGAGGCCCCGCTCTGTGGTGAGCCACACCGATTCATCCCTGTCTTTGACTATCGCATATACTTTGGTGCCCGAGAGTCCTTCTGACGGCCCCAGGCGGGTGAGTCCGCTCTGCGCATAGGCTATGAGTCCGGGTGCAGATGCATGGGTAACAACAGGATCGGGTAACCGAAACCGACGAACCTGAATGGGCTTGAATGCCAGTGAATCCAGATTGATCGGAACGGTAAGAACTTTGTTCAGGTCCAGCGGTAACTGCCCGGCGGGTTTTTGGAGCGGTACAAAGGAATTGGCTGAAAAATGCTTATAGGGAAGTTTGTTGAAATCAAAAGTGATGGTGCTTTCTACTGGCAGGCTGTCTTTGGGATATTCTTTCCATTTGACCGGCTGTGCCGGCGGAAGTGAAAAGGGTTTGGTGACCGGAATGGCGTAGTTGCCGTACCGGTCGTCCGACGAGATTTCATTCCGGGAATCACAGGAACTTAGAAAGAGGATAAAGAGGGCAAGATAGGACAGGGACTGCAGGAGATACCTTTTTGCCATGGTGGTTTAATGTTTAGTAGAAATTGGAGTGGCAGGTACAGTCCCAACCTGTGCTTCGACCGGCTGGATGATTAGTATTAAAGGGTTGGGAAAACGGCGTTTATATCCGTTCTGAAATATCGTAAAAAATATTGATGTGATTGGAGATTGTTTTGGGGACGAAGGGGACGAAGGGGACGAAGGGGGCAAGGGGGACAAGGGGGACAAAGGGGACAAAGGGGACAAAGGGGACAAAGGGGACGAGGGGAAAAGAATGGTCAGGGCCGAGAGGTGCCCTGACCTTTGGAGCTAAATTCGGTTAGCTATGACTGGGGGGGGTCGTCGTAGCTGATCATCCAGTTGATACCAAAGCGATCGGTGAGCATACCAAAATAGGAGCCCCAGAAGGTCTGGTTCATCGGCATCGCTGCGGTGCCTCCCTCGGAGAGTGCTGCATAAATTTTATCGGCCTCGCTCCTGGAATCTACCTGCACCGAAATCGAGAAATTATTGCCCTGCCGGTATTGGGCTTCATATTGCTGCCCGCAATCACTGCCCATGAGCATGGTGTTCCCAATTGGGAGGCTCACGTGCATGATTTTGTTCTTGTCCGCTTCAGGAACCTGATAATTGTCGTCTGATGGCATTTCGCCGAAGCGGGATAAGTGTACGAACTCGCCCCCAAATACAGATTTGTAGAAAAGAAATGCGGCTTCACAACCGTCTTTGAAATTCAGATAGGTGTTGGTGGTCATGGTAATGGTTTTTGATGGTTAGGTATTTGGTTCCAGTTCAATTTCAAATGCCTGGATACGGGCGGGCGCTTCAGGTGAGAGAGTGAAGTACACGCGGATGCGCTCCTTATCGCCATAGATATAGAAATGGCCGCGCAGATTATTCATGGGAATCATATCGCCAACGCGACGAACGGGACCAATTTTTTTGTACAGGGTTTGTGTTTGCTTACGCAGACTGTCGATCAGGTAGTCGTCGAAAAAATTAACGGCGAAAATATCGGATTTGTCGGCGTTTTTCCAGTTGGGCAGAAAGGCCAGCAATTCTTTCTGACGCTGCGCAAGTATGGCCGAAACGGGAATGGTCCGGGGCTGGAGCCCGGTGGCTTTCAAAAATGCATCCATGGCCATATAGTTTAATCCGGTAGCCGGGGCATAGGTGCGGTTGAAAAAGCTTACGATGCCAACGCCATAATCAGGCAGAATAATCCAATTGCTCCCGAATCCGGGAAGCCCTCCGCTGTGCCCTACGGATACACGACCCTCGCAATCGCACATCCAGCGTAAGCCATAGCCGTAGGCTGCCACTACGGGACAGGTTTTGCCATCGAGCTGGCTGTTGGGGCTAAGCGTATTGAAATTCCATGCCTTCTGCATTTCCCTGAGGGAACTGCGTTTAAGCGGACCTTTATCCTCATCACTACGGGCCGGCCAGGCATCGAGCATAAAACTCATGTACTTTGCGAAATCATCGAGTGTGGTCAGAATACCGCCCATAATGCCATAAGCCCCATCCTGTTCCATGGGCTGCTCCACCCAGGAATTGTTTAACCAGCGATACCCTTTTGCCAGCGTGGTTTCAGGAACATCCCTGTATTCCCAATAAGTGTGCTGCATGCCCAGCGGCTTCCAGATATTTTCGCGTATGTATGACTGATAGGATTGTCCGGATACCTTCTTAATAATGGCCCCCAGCATGGCAAATCCCATGTTGCTGTATTCATAAGTCGTGCCGGGAACGGTGGAGTAGGAGATGCCTTTTTTAAACATGGCATGCATTTCCTCCTCGCTGATGCCCAGCTGACGATCGCCCCAGGGATTGTCTTCGGGAAATCCGGCCGCATGGGTGAGCAGCTGACGAATCGTAATGGGACTTGCATCAGTGGTGAGATATTGGGTATTTCCCAATTCAGGTATATAAAGCGATGCCGGATCATCCAGTTTGAGCTTGCCCTGATCGCGCAACTGCAGAATGGCCACACCGGCAAAACTCTTCGACATCGAAGCAATGCGGAACACCGAGTTCTGCTTCACCGGAATCTTCAGCTTGTGATTGGCTATTCCGTTTACGCCCACATGTACCAGTTTTCCATTCGCTACAACGCCGTAGGCCATACCCGGATTATTGTTGTTTTTCGCATACTCACGGAATATCTTATCAACGGCCGCGTATCCCTTGGACAGGTCGATATTCTGCGTATGTGCGTTTCCGTTATTTGAAACAGTAGCAGTTTGGGCAGTTTGCGCCACTGCCGTCTGATGTGTAATAGTCAGGGCTATCGCGATCGCAAAAGCCGGAATTCGAACTTTCATGAAATTGAATTGAGCAATTAGTGTTTTGGTTATTCTATCGGGTCGGGTCTTCTACTTAAAGAAATCGTGATACCCTTTGGTGTCGTAGTCGCGATCGCCCACGATCCGGTCTACCAGCAACCCATTTTCATCATAAATGAACGTGGTGGGTATGGACGGCACCTCAAAAATGGAGGGCAAACGCCCGTCGGGGAAATACACCGGCGTTTGCAGGTTGTTTTCCCTGGCATAGGCGCGGGCTTTGTCCTGATCCTTATCTATAGACAAAAGCACGATGGCTGATTTGTCGTGGTTCATTTTGGAATAAAGCTTCTCGATGGAAGGAATTTCATCAAGACAAGGCTTGCACCAGCTGGCCCAAAGATTCACCATCAGTCGTTTGCCTTTGAAGGAGCTGAGATCGAGTTGCTGCCCATCTATGGATTTGAGGGCAGCGCGCGGGATTTCGGTGCCCAGCAGTTTATTGCGTTGATGCTCTGCCTCGAAGCTGTTGGTGTTCCTGGTTTGCATCGAATTGTCGCAGGCCGTGAACAGCAGGCTGGAGCTTAATAAAACCCTAACAACTTGTTTCATATCCTAAGTTACTTAAAATTCCAGGGGTGATTTGTGTATTCTGTTACCAGTGCGCCATTCTAAGGCTGGATACGTAATCTAGCGATGGTCGGAACCAATGATAGTCCAGTCTTTATGTGCATAACCTTTATCGAGCCAGCGATCCATTTCCGCAGCGCAGGCCGGTAATATGGCGAGATGGCGACCCGCTTTTTCGGCCGCTTCCAGCATCAGGCGGGTATCTTTCCGGCTCATCTGCAATTCCCAGGATGGATTATCGTAATTACCGCTCATGATGCGCTCGAGTCGCGCGGGTGCGGAAGCACCCACGTTCCAGTTTTCTAATAGTTTGAGGATATCTTCATTGGGAACGCCCATGGATTTGCCTACACCCAGCATATCGGATAATCCGGCAGTGAGGGTTACCAGAAAACTGTTTCCCATTAGTTTGATCGCAGCGGCGCGCCCGACTTCAGGTCCGAAATGCAGCACTTTACCGGTCATGGTACTAAGGAAGGGAAGCACTTGTTGAATCAGTTGTTCATCGCCGGAAATCAGCATATACCCGGTGCTGTCGAGCGCGTTGGCGGGTCCCATGAACACGGGCACGTGGATATAGTTAATCCCTTTCTCTGCCCAGATTTTGGTACGATCGATGGCTCCCTGCATGGAGGTGGTGGTATGATCGAGTATATAGGCTCCGGTTTCCAGCGCAGGTTCTGCTGCGGCCAGCACCTGGTCCACCGCAGCATCGTCCGACAGGGTGATATGGATGCGCGAAACCCCACGCACGGCCTCACTCACTTTTTCAAAGGCGATGGCTCCATCCGGTTCGAGCGCCCTGGCTTTGGAAGCGGTCCGGTTCCAGACACGAACTTTTTCTCCTTTTCTGAGCAGGGCCCTGGTGAAATTGGCACCCAGCAAACCCGTTCCGATAAATGCAATCATAGTCGTAGATTTTGAAGGGTAAAGGTAATTCAGACCATTTATCCCGCGCAAATCCTGATCTTTGCGGCGAAATTTTTCTGAATATGAGAGTAGCCATAAATGGGATGGGGCGGATCGGGCGACTGCTGTTTCGCCGTCTGCTCGATTGCGAGGGTATTGAACTGGTAGCAGTGAACGATGTGATGCCGGTGGATAACCTGGTTTATTTGCTTAAATACGATTCGTTATACGGACCGATTCAGCATCCGATTCGACTGAAAGATGGTAATATTGAAGCCGGGGAACGCATCGTTCACGCATTTCAGCAGGCAGACCCTTCTGCGCTGGACTGGAAGGGGTTGAATATCGATATCGTGCTGGAATGTTCAGGGCGATTCAGCACCCGCGAGAAAGCATCCAAACATCTGGCGGCAGGCGCGCGCAAAGTGCTGCTCTCCACCACGGGTTCGGATGATATTCCGCTCATGATCTACGGTTTCAATCAACACCTGTTGAATGAAACGGTGGATATCGTTTCGCCCGGCGGATGCATGACCAACTGCAGCACGCATATTTTGTACCTGATGCAGTCGATCGGAATTGAGTCGGCCCATTTCAATATTCTGCACTCCTACACATCGCGCCAGGAACTGGTGGATACGGCGCATCCGCAGTTTCGCCGGGGAAGGGCTGCGGCCGAGTCGATCATTCCCGTGGAAATTGACCTGGCAAAATCTCTCGAGCGGCTGTTTCCGCTGAAAGGACGCATCGCCACCATGTCGATTCGGGTGCCGGTAACCAATGGTGCGCTTACGGATGTTACACTACAGATGAAAGAGGATGTAAGTCGTGATC
>DATCJQ010000408.1:0-2464 GCA_036562745.1 Flavihumibacter sp. | reverse complement strand
GGGTTTTAAAGTGGCGCATTATTCAAGACCCGACTGGACGCCTGTTGACAATGCCGTGAAAGCCGGTAACCTTGCAGGCGGACTTCCGGTGATGATCGATTTTGGAGGCGCCAATCCCGAGCTGTCGATCCGCTCGCTGTTTCTGGAGCATCTGCGTCCGGGTGATATCTTCACGCATTGCTTTGCGCAGCTGCGGGGACGTGAATTCATTGTGGACACCAGCACCAAAAAAGTGAAGCCCTTTGTATGGGAGGCCCGTAAAAAAGGAATTGTATTTGATGTGGGTTATGGCGGGATCAGTTTCGCATACTCACAGGCGATCCCCGCCGCCAAAGACGGGTTCTTTCCCACCACTATTTCAACAGATATTCATGTGGGAAGTATGAATGCAGCCATGAAGGACCAGCTGACCTGTATGTCGAAATTCCTGCAGATGGGAATGCCCTTACATGATGTGATCAAAGCCAGTACCTGGACCCCCGCGCAGGTTATCAAACGTACGGAACTGGGGCATTTGTCTGAAGGAGCCGTGGCTGATATTGCCATCCTGAATCTCCGCAAAGGCGATTTTGGATTGTTCGACTACACCGGATATAAAGTAAATGCAAAAGAAAAACTGGAATGCGAGATGACGATCCGCGAGGGGCAAATCGTATATGACCTGAATGCCCGCGCCACACCCGTGACACTGCATGGATTGCCTCCGCGTAAATAATTTTTGGTCAGTATGGTTAAGGCTCTGATCTGTTTTACCAATCAAACTGATTAAGTAATGTGCAAGTTTATACATAAGCTATTTTTCGGTTGTATTTGCCTGTTAGGTATTCTGACTGCATCGGCGCAAACCATGCCGAAGGAGGAACTGATTTTCCTGACATCCGAATGGAAGGGGGAGCGTTTCCCCGACGGCAGACCCAAAGTGAGTGATGAACTCATTGAGCGGGTGAAGAATATTGGTATAGAAGAAGCCTGGCAGGTGCTGATGAATGAAGGTTATGTAAACCAGTTCGAACGCAACTGGAAAATGATACACGATGATGTGCCCGTGGTTGGGAGGGCTGTTACTGCCATGTACATGCCATCCCGCCCCGATGTGGAGAAAAAGATCAAGGAGCGCGGTGCCAAACAGGGCAGGGTGGGTAATACCAATGCCTGGCCTATCGAAACACTCGTGAAGGGGGATGTTTATGTGGCGGATGGTTTCGGAAAAATTGAGGGTGGTACTCTCATAGGTGACAATCTCGGTACGGCCATTTTTACGAAAACAGGCACCGGCGTGATATTCGACGGATCGGCCCGCGACCTGAGCGGCCTCGCGAAGATCAAAGGATTTAATGCATTTGTTCGCGATTTCGATCCATCTTTTCTGAAAGACATGGTGCTCATGGGATTAAATACACCCATCCGAATCGGCAAAGCCATTGTGCTGCCAGGTGATGTGGTGTTATCGGAGCGCGAGGGTGTATTATTTATTCCTGCGCATATGGTGGAACAGGTGGTGCTGGTGGCCGAGTTCATCGGTCGCAAGGATAAATTCGGTAAGGAGATGTTGCGCACCGGCCGTTATACAACCGGTCAAATCGATAGTCAGTGGGACGAGGACCTGAAAATGGCGTTCCTCAAATGGCTGGAGCAGCATCCCGAGGAAGGAAAAATGACCAAAAAGGAACTGGATGAAGTAATGAAGAAGAGAACCTGGTAACAGAATCCCTAACAAACGAAAACCTGCTTGTGAATAATACCAAACTTTTTAAAAGCCTGATTGCACTGGCGCTGGTCTGTGCAGTGATCGTGATAATCTATTGGATTAACGGGCGGCTGGCAGAAGCCGGACTTTATATGGTTGGCTTTTTCTTTCTGCTGGCTTTAGGTTTCAGGGGATTTACACCGTTAAAACGCTACACCTATACACTGATGATATTTTCAGCTGTGTCGGCTGCCATGTATTATCCTCAGTATTTTGTGGAGTACAACGGTTTCAAGTTCACCACACTGATCACTCCGCTCATTCAGTTGATTATGTTTGGAATGGGAACATCCATGAGCGTGAACGATTTTATCGCCGTTGGAAAAACGCCCAAAGGAGTGGGGATCGGACTGGCCAGTCAGTTTTTGATCATGCCCTGTCTGGGTTTTACATTGGCCAACCTGAGCGGATTCAGTCCCGAAATCGCAGCAGGCATCATTCTGATCGGATGTTCTCCCAGCGGGCTGGCCTCCAACGTGATGTCTTATCTGGCCAAGGCAAACCTGGCACTGTCTATCACGATTACTTCTATCTGCACATTGATTGCACCCTTTACAACCCCCTTGCTGATGAAGCTGCTGGCCGGTGCTTTTATTGAGATCAACGTGCTGGATATGATGTGGGATATTTCAAAAATGATCCTTTTACCCATTGGTTTGGGTTTGATTGTGAACCGGCTGCTGCGGGGCAACTCGAAATGGCTGGATGAATATATGC
>DATCJQ010000236.1:0-4703 GCA_036562745.1 Flavihumibacter sp. | reverse complement strand
ACCTCTTTGCCTTTCAGTGCTGTATTGATGTTGTCAATGGTCTGCTTCATTTTCTCCGGTGTGATCTTATCAAAACCGGAAGGATCCGTATCGTCAAGTTCCGATGCTGCCACTTTTTTAGCATACTCCCACAGTTCGTTTAACTGCTGTTTCATTTTCTCTCTGTTCGTTTTTATAGTGTTGCCCCAAACGAACGTATACCGGTTTGCATTGGCTTCGATCTTGGTGCCATCTGTATATAAGTCTTTGATACTCAAAAGACCTTCTTCACAAAGCAATAGTACTACCTGGGTAAAAATGGGCTGCAGTGTTTGTTGAAGACGCTGACTGCGGAAGCGGGCAATGGTATTATGATCCGGCGTGCTCATCCCCGCAAGCCACATGAAGTGAATGTGCTGCGATACGGCTTCTTCTATTTTGCGGCTGCTGTAAATATTATTGATATACGCATACACCAGCACCTTTAACAGCATGCGCGGATGATAGCTGCTGGTACCACCAGGTTTATACTGACGTAACAACTCAGTAATATCTACTTTCTCCAGTACTTCGTTCACCACCCGTACCGGATGATCAGCATTGATCAGATCACTCAGATCAGGAGGCAGCAGCATCCCCTGATTTTGATGGTTGTTCTTAAATACAACCGATAATGTTTTGCCTCTTGCCATGCAAGATCTACAGCAAAAACAATGCGCTGTAGCTAAAAACACCAGCTTTTATTTATACAATAAGATTGTGGATAAACCCACCCCAAAAACTGAAAATGAAAAAGCTGCCTCAAAAATTACTTTTGAGACAGCCTCCTCTTTTCTGTCGGGACGACTGGATTCGAACCAGCGACCTCTTGCACCCCATGCAAACGCGCTACCGGCCTGCGCTACGTCCCGAACTTTCAACCGATTCACAATGGCTGTGTTTCAATTGCGGGTGGCAAAAGTACATTAAAATTTGAATTCACAAAAATCAAATAACAATTCCTAATTTCGCAGCATTCTACGCTGATGAAACACTTATTACAACAGGTTGTTATCAACGATCCACGCTCTCCACATAATGGTACCCGTCAAGATATTTTAGTAGAGGATGGCCGCATAGCAGCCATCGGCGCCGATCTTCAGGCAGATGATGCCCAAAAGATTCAGGTGGACGGACTGGCCGTAACGCCCGGCTTTGTGGATCCCTTCGCACATTTTAATGATCCCGGTGCAGAACATAAGGAAACCCTGGAGTCTGGTGCTGCGGCAGCAGCGGCCGGAGGCTTCACCCATGTATTCGTATTGCCGAATACGAAGCCGGCTATCGATTCGAAAACCCAGGTGGAGTACGTGATGTCCAAGGCGGCCTGGCTGCCTGCTTCGGTGCGTCCCATTGGAGCCATCACCCGTAATGTCGAGGGCAAGGATCTTGCCGAAATGTATGATATGAAGTCCAGCGGCGCCGTTGCGTTTTCCGACGGACTCAGGCCCATACAATCGGCCGGCCTGTTGACCAAGGCACTGCAGTATGTAAAAGCATTTGATGGCATCATCATTCAGGTGCCGGATGATACCAGCATCGCGCCGCACGGGCTGATCAACGAGGGAATTATTTCCACCCGCCTCGGTTTGCCCGGCAGGCCCATCATGGCCGAAGAACTGATGGTGGCCCGCGATATCAAACTGGCCCGATATACCAACAGCCGCCTGCATTTTACGGCGGTAAGCTCACCCAAATCACTCGAGTATATCCGTCGTGCAAAAGAATCCGGTCTGGATGTAACCTGCTCGGTTACGCCCTATCACCTCTTCTTCACCGATGAGGATTTGCAACAATATGATACCAATCTGAAAGTAAACCCTCCCCTGCGTACCAAAGCCGATCAGGAAATCTTACGGCAAGCAGTAACCGAAGGATTGGTGGATTGCATCGCAACCCATCACCAGCCGCACGATTATGATGCCAAGGTGCTGGAATTCGAACATGCCCGTTTTGGGATGATCGGACTGGAATCTGCATACAGCGCAGTAAGAACGGCCCTGCCCCAGCTGAGTGCCGAACAACTGGTGAACCTGTTCTCCGCTAATGCCCGCAAGATATTCGGAATTGCCCAGCCCGTTATTGAAGTGGGCGCTGAAGCGGATCTCTGCCTCTGCCTGCCGGATGCCGATTACACTTTCGGTAAGGAGCATATCCGCTCACGCTGCAGCAATTCACCCTTTATTGGAAAGGCGCTTAAAGGAAAAGTGCTGGGAACCATTCTGGGAACCAAATTCACACTGAACGCTTGAAAACGATCAATACATCCGCACTGTTAACCGGCAGTATATTGGGACTGCTGTTTATCGCCGGATTATTTATATCCTGGTCCATGGGACTCGATGCCCTGGTGAATTTTCATAAATATTATGCATTCCTGCCGCTGATATTTCTGGCTACCCTGGGATCGGCAGTTTGGCTGCAAAAGCGGAACGACTGGACTATTGATTGGAAACTGATCATCCGTTTCGCCTTCCTGAGCTACCTGATTTACGAAATCGGCTACGCCATCGGAAATTATATCCTGTTTGACATAGTTGATCCGGCTGCCTATCTTCGTATGGTAGACTCGTTAAATGCGGCGGATGTGGAGCGATTGAGAGAAGCCAATGCCCCGGAGGAGAAAATCCAGGAATTGAAAAAGATGGGGGAATATGCCAAACAGCCCCTCACCTGGATTCAACGGATAACGGCCATCGGGCAGAACCTGATTCTCGATTTTATCAAGTCCGCCATTATCGGGTTTGTCATTAAACAGGTTAAACGATAACCAGGTAAACCATAATCTATCCATGGATATTTCAGTTGTTATACCCTTGCTGAATGAAGAGGAATCGCTGCCCGAACTCACGGACTGGATTGCCCGCGTCATGCACGACAACGGGTATAGCTATGAGATCATTCTGATTGATGATGGCAGTACCGACGATTCCTGGAAAGTGATTCAGCAACTCCGCGCCGCCCGGCCCGATCATATCAAGGGCATTAAATTCCAGCGGAACTATGGCAAGTCGGCCGCATTGAACGAAGGGTTCAAGGCCGCCCAGGGCGATGTGGTGATTACCATGGATGCCGATCTGCAGGATTCTCCCGACGAGATTCCCCAACTCCGGTCCATGATTCTCCACGAGAACTACGACCTGGTGAGCGGCTGGAAAAAAATACGTTACGACAATACGCTAACCAAGAATCTGCCCTCCAAACTGTTCAATGCCGCTACCCGTCGGGTGTCGGGTATTTACCTGCACGATTTCAACTGCGGATTAAAAGCCTATAAAAAGAAGGTCGTTAAGAGCATCGAAGTCTATGGCGAGATGCACCGTTATATTCCGGTGATCGCCAAATGGGCAGGTTTCCGCCGGATTGGCGAAAAAGTGGTGGAGCACCGTCCGCGTAAATACGGCGTAACCAAATTCGGACTCGATCGTTTTGTGAACGGATTCCTCGACCTGGCTTCCATCACCTTTGTGGGGAAATACGGAAAGCGTCCCATGCACTTTTTCGGATTCTGGGGCAGTCTTTGTTTTCTGGTGGGATTTATTTCTGCCGCCTATCTTATCATCGCCAAATTCATGAATCCGGAAGTGAGTTTGAGTAACCGTCCGCCCTTTTTCATTGCACTAACGGCTATGGTTATAGGCTCGCAGCTTTTCCTGGCCGGATTTCTGGGTGAACTGATTGCGCGGAATTCTCCCGGCAGAAACAGTTATCTTATCGAAGAAAAAATCGGCCTCAGTTAAACTGAAACATGGCTTTATCGATTGTCATATTAGGACCGGCCCATCCTTTTCGCGGTGGCGGCATCACTACGTTTAACGAAAGACTGGCCCGCGGACTCCAGGAAAGCGGTCACCAGGTGGAGATCGTCAATTTCACGGTCCAGTACCCCTCCTTCCTTTTTCCCGGTAAAACACAGATCAGCCAGGAAACCGCGCCAAAAGATCTCCGGATCTCCCGACGCCTGCATTCCATGAATCCGGTCAGCTGGTATCAAACGGGCAGGTATATACGAAAAAAGAAACCCGATCTGGTGATTGTACGTTACTGGCTACCCTTTATGGGGCCGGCTTTCGGTACGGTACTGCGCCAGGCGAAGAAAAACCGGCATACCCGGGTGATCGCTATTACCGACAATGTGCGCCCGCATGAAAAACGAATCGGCGATGAGGCCTTCACCCGTTATTTCGTAAAACCCTGCGATGGCTTTATCACGATGAGTGCAAGAGTGGAGCAAGATCTCAACGATTTTGTATCCGCCAAACCGGTGCTGCGTTTACGCCATCCGCTTTACGATAATTTTGGAGAAATCCTTCCGAAATCGGAGGCCCGCAAAACATTGGGACTGGATCCCGATAAAAAATGGGTATTGTTTTTCGGGTTCATCCGGGCATACAAGGGGTTAGACATTCTGCTGAATGCCATCTCGCGGGTACATGATCCCGCCATACAATTTCTGGTGGCCGGTGAGTTTTATGAGGAGGCAAGGCCTTACCGTGAGCTGATCCGTTCCCTGAAAATTGAAGACCGCGTAAAAATCGTGGCCGATTTCATTCCGAATGATGCCGTGAAACAGTATTTCAGCGCGGCAGATCTGGTAGTGCAGCCCTACCGCAACGCAACCCAGAGCGGCGTTACTCCGCTGGCCTATCATTTCGAAATTCCCATGGTAGTGACCCGTGTAGGCG
>DATCJQ010000379.1:0-1893 GCA_036562745.1 Flavihumibacter sp. | reverse complement strand
TTTCAAACACATCGAACAGACGGGTGGAGTTCAGCTTGGCAATATTGGCTTTTTTGATGGCCGCTTCCACCGACGCATAACTTACCTGTCGGTTCACCAACAGGGCGAGATCGCGCTCAACCGCAATCTGACGCGGCAGTTCGCGGAAGGACACTTTGTTTTTCGTTGCCAGTTTCACAACGGTGTTCCAGTCTAGATCAGCCAGGAATACCGGTTGCTTAATATCAAACTGCGATGCCTTGGCTTTGGATACCTGTCCCACGAATCCAATCGCTTCCTTGCCTGCCATCAGCGTAAATCCGGGTTGCAGTCCGGCTACCGTTGCGGGTGCCACCTGGAGGGATGGCAGTCCGAGTGATGCAGCAAGCCGCGCCAGTACACCTTTCAGCACGAAGAGATCAGCCGGCTGCTCCTTTTGACGCCAGGAGCCCTCGGTGAAGGTTCCGCTCAGATAAATACAGCAATGGGGAGTTTCCTCATATTTTCCTACGCCACTGGTGGAATAGGTTTTGCCGAATTCAAACAGGCGCAGTTGATGGTTCTTACGGTTATGGTTATACGCAATTACCTCCAGTGCGGTTTCCATCATAGCCGGACGCAGAATATTCAGTTCTTCGCTGAGGTTATTCAGCATTTTCACCGCATTGCTCAGTTGCTCTTCGGTGTAATAAGCGCTGTTGGTGATGGAATTGGTGAGAATTTCACGGAAGCCTGCACCCGCCAGGTACTGAGCTGTTTTTTCGCGCAGTTTGCCATCCACGTCGTTTTCTACAGAGGGCGTGATGGTGATTGCCTGGGGTATTTCCACATTGTCGAGGCCGTCGATCCGTAAAATCTCTTCCACAATATCGGCCGCAATGGAAATATCGGGCTTGCTGAAGGGAACTGAAACCCGCAGCTCGTCGATTCCGTCTTTCACCACTTCAAATCCCAATGCTTCGAGAATCTTTTTAACCGTATCGGGATGGTAGTTTTTACCACTGAGTTTTTTCAGGTAATGATATTTAATCGCCACCTGCTTTCTTTCTTCCGGATTCGGATAAATATCAACCAGATCGGAGGAGATTGTTCCTCCGGCCAGTTCTTTGATCAGCAGGGCGGCTCTTTTCAGTACGTAAACGGTTTGGGAAATATCAACCCCTTTCTCGAAACGGGAAGCCGCATCGGTTCTCAAACCATGACGGAAGGATGTTTTGCGAATCATACCGGGATTGAACCAGGCTGATTCGAGGAAAATTCGGGTAGTGCCATCCGTTACACCGCTTTTGATGCCGCCGAATACACCGGCAATACAGAGTCCTTCCGATTCATCACAGATCATCAGGTCTTCGGCATCGAGCTTGCGTTCTTTTTCATCGAGGGTGATAAAGGGAGTGCCGGCAGGCAAGCGGCGAACCACGATTTTTCCGCCCTTGATTTTGTCGGCATCAAATGCATGAAGCGGCTGACCGGTTTCGTGCATTACATAGTTGGTGATGTCCACAATATTATTGATGGGGCGCAGGCCGATCGCCAGCAGGCGGTCTTTCAGCCATTGCGGAGATTCCGCCACTTTGATGCCACTGATGCTGACACCGGAATAACGGTGACATCCAACCGAATCCTGGATCTCCACGGAAATCGGGAGCGACTGATCCTGGGTCTTGAATGCATTCACCGATACCGGCTTGATGCGGAGTTCTTTTTTATCGTGGTGCGTGAGATAGGCGCAAACATCTCTGGCCACCCCCATATGGCTCATGGCGTCCATACGGTTGGGCGTGAGGCCGATTTCATATATGATATCGGTGTAAACCGGGAAATGCTGACTTGCGGGTGTACCGGCTTTGAGGTGATCGGGCAGCACCAGGATGCCGGCATGGCTGGTACCCAGGCCGATTTCGTCTTCTGCGC
>DATCJQ010000004.1:0-2434 GCA_036562745.1 Flavihumibacter sp. | reverse complement strand
GTGATGGCATTGGGCAGGAGGGGGCGGGGCACCGTTTGCGCCAGGATCGCGGAAAAGGAGGGGCCCACAAAGGAGCGGATAATTCCCGTGCAGAAAATCACCGCATAAATTCCGCCTGCAATAAGCATTTTCGCGGTGCCTGCATGGTAATTATAAGAGAGAAACAGCAAAACAGCCGCACAGCTCAGGTAAAACAACACGCCCCGTAACAGGAGTTTCCGCTTGTCGGAAAGATCGATTACATGTCCCGCATACAGCGCCATCGAAATGGCCGGAACCGCTTCGGAAAGTCCCACCAACCCGATCGCAAAAGGATCGCCCGTCAGTTCATATACCCACCAGCCCACCAGGGTCGACATCATGCGCAGTGCCATGATAAAAGCAAAACGCCCGATCAGCAGTGAACGGAATTCCGGTATCCGCAAACTTGCCAGCGGATCCAGTTTTGCCTGCTTTATTTGTTCTATTTCGTCCATGGGTCAGGGTTAGGGCAGGGCCAAGAAATGTTGTCCGTTATCATAATCCTTTTCCAATGCGTCGAGAATGGTTTGCAATTGTTTTTCATTGCCCAGGAAATCGGCATTGGAGGCATCCACGAACAGGGTCTTGATATTATGCTGTTTGATATAATGCGTATAGGTTTCCTGAATATTAAAGAGGTATTCATCCGGGATATTCTGTTCATAGGGCCTGTTCCGCTTCCGGATATTGTGTTGCAAACGTTGAACCGGTGCATGCAGATAAATCAGGATTTCCGGCTGAATCAGCTGCTGATGAATAATATCAAACAATCGCTGGTAAAGACGAAACTCTTCTTCCGGAAGATTCACCTTTGCGAACAGCAGACATTTCGTAAAAAGATAATCCGAAATCGTTACCGATTGAAACAGATCCTTGGTATGAATCAATTCCTTCAACTGTTTGTACCGTTCTGCCATAAAAAACAGTTCCAGTGGAAACGCATATTGCGAGGGGTTTTCATAAAACTTGGGCAGAAAGGGATTGTCGGCAAATTCTTCCAGCACCAGCCTTGCGTTAAAATGTTTCGCGAGCAAATGGGCCAGAGTGGTTTTTCCGGCTCCGATATTTCCCTCGATTGTTATATAGTTATATTTCATCTCTCAATTTTGTGAACAGGAAGCGGATCGGCACAATCGTTTAATAACCCGGAAATAGTTTTTTTCAACACCGGATGCAGGTATGAGGGGATCAGTTCCGCCAGCGGTTCCAGCGCAAAACGTCGTTCGGGCAACCGCGGGTGGGGCACTCGCAAATGATCGGTAACATGTATTTCGTCGTCATATAATAATATATCGATGTCGATGGTACGCGGACCATACAGCCCCTGTCTTTTCCGGCCAAGATCTTTTTCAATCTCCAGGATCCGGCTCATCAGCTCTGTCGCGGGCAGTTCGGTTTCCAGTTCCACCGCCTGATTCAGAAACGAGGGCTGATCCCTGTTTCCCCAGGCCGCTGTTTCGTAGAGGGATGACTGTCCGGTTATTCGGCCCGTCCGCCTTTCCAATTCCATCTTCGCCTGCCGGAGCTGAATTTCCCGGTTTCCCAGATTCCCTCCCAATAACAGGTAAGCAATATGCATAGATTCTGTACTTTACAGGCTCAAATATCAGTTAATCCGTTTTTTAACCAAGTAATCTTATGCCACAATTCCTGAAATACTTTTTTGCTGCCTTTCTTGCGTTGGTGGTTTTTACCATACTTGCATTCTTCGTTATAGCGGGATTGCTGGGTTCTATGGCCAGTAAAGACGCCGTGAAACTGGAAGCACATTCTGTCCTTTACATTGATCTTGGAAAATCACTTTCCGAACAATCGAAGGAAGAACCCTTTGCCGCGCTCAGTGGCGAAGAACCCTACGAACAACCCGGTGTGCATGATGCCGTGCGTTTGATAAAACACGCTGCCGAGAATGATCAGATCGATGGTCTTTATATTAAAGCAGGCGCAAACGGAAACGGATTTGGTACCAATGAAGAGTTGAGGAATGCCATCCGTGCGTTTAAGGCTGCCGGGAAATTTGTGATTGCCTATGGGGAAGTCATCTCACAACAGGCTTATCACGTGGCGAATGTGGCCGACAAAGTATATGCGCATCCCATGGGCGGGCTCGATTGGAAGGGTATGGGCATTCAGTATGTATTTTTCAAAAAAGCACTGGATCGCCTGGAAATTGAGCCGCAGATTTTTTATGCCGGAAAATTCAAAAGTGCCACTGAACCTTTCCGCGAAGAGAAAATGACCCAGCCCAATGCAATCCAGTCGCGCGAACTGCTGGAAGGATTCTATCAACACCTCCTGCGTTCGGCTGCAGAAGAACGAAATCTGGATATGGCTGCCCTTCGTGCGGCCGCCGATAGTAACAGTTTGCATACTGCCACCGATGCCGTGAAAGCCGGACTACTCGACGGTACCC
>DATCJQ010000266.1:0-5994 GCA_036562745.1 Flavihumibacter sp. | reverse complement strand
GCTATTATGATCCGGCCAAACCGACCATTGTTCTCAATTCTCATCATGATACGGTTAAGCCGAATCCGCAATACACGAAGGATCCTTTTCAACCGACAATTGAAGACGGGAAGCTGTTCGGTTTGGGAAGCAATGATGCGGGCGGTCCGCTCGTGAGCCTGATCGCCGCTTTCCTGCATTTTTACGACCGGAAAGATTTGCCGGTGAATGTGCTGATCGCGGCTACGGCAGAAGAAGAGATCTCCGGTGCCAACGGAGTGGAATCATTATTCAATAACCAGGAATTCCTGGAGATAACCGCCCAAACCGATCCGGCTGCCCGATACAAGAACTGGTCGGCCATTGTGGGCGAACCCACACAAATGGAACTGGCCGTGGCGGAAAAGGGATTGCTGGTACTCGACTGTGCCGTTACGGGCAAGACCGGGCATGCCGCGCGGCAGGAAGGTGTCAACGCGCTGTACAAGGCAGTGGATGCCATCCAATGGTTCCGCAACTACCGGTTCCCGAAAGAATCGGCTACACTAGGACCGGTTCGCATGAGCGTAACCGTTATAAATACCGAAAACAGGGCCCATAACGTAATTCCCGGTACCTGCCAGTTTACGGTGGATATCCGGGTGACCGATGCCTATACCCACGAGGAAATTCTGGAAATCGTGCGTGCGAACGTGGAGGCAGAAGTGAAACCCCGCAGTACCCGCATGCGGGCAACGGCAATCGGTGATGACCACCCGCTGGTACTGGCCGGTAAGAAACTGGGGCGGAAACCCTATGGCTCGCCCACCAGTTCCGATAAGGCCCTGCTGCAATTCCCTGCGCTGAAATGCGGTCCGGGCGACAGTGCCCGCAGCCATACCGCTGATGAATATATTCATCTTCACGAAATCCGCGAGGGTATCGAAACCTATATCAAAATCATTCAGGAATCGCTGTCCTGGTTTTCCACCTCCTCAAATAAATCATTATGAAACTCTGGCAAAAAAATATCCAGTCATTACAGGAAGTAGAACGATTTACGGTTGGCCGTGACCGTGAGTTTGACCAGCTGATGGCCAAACAGGATGTGCTCGGAAATATGGCCCATGCCATCATGCTGGAAGAAATCGGATTGCTGACCAAGGAAGAGAAGGACAGTCTGCTGACGGAGCTGAAGAAGATTTATGCAGCCGCCGCTGAAGGCAATCTGATTATTGAAGAAGGCGTGGAGGATATTCATTCACAGGTGGAGTTTCTCCTGACCCGCGCGCTGGGTGATACCGGTAAGAAAATCCACAGTGCCCGCAGCCGGAACGATCAGGTATTGGTGGATCTCAAACTGTTTCTTCGCGATGAGCTGCAGCAACTGGTGGAAGCGATTCAACCCTTTTTTGAACTGCTTCAGGCGCAAAGTGAAAAATACAAGGATTACCTGCTTCCGGGTTATACGCATCTGCAACTGGCCATGCCATCTTCCTTTGGGCTATGGTTCGGCGCTTATGCCGAGAGCCTGGTAGACGATCTGGTTATCCTGAAGGGCGCTTACGAGGTGGTGAATAAAAATCCGCTGGGATCTGCCGCGGGCTATGGGTCCTCCTTCCCGATCAAACGGCAACGAACAACCGAATTACTGGGATTTGCACAACTTAATTATAATGTGGTGTACGCACAGATGGGAAGGGGCAAGGCTGAGCGGATCGTGGCCATGGCGCTCGCCAATCTCGCCGATACCCTGGCAAGGCTTTCGATGGATGCCTGTCTGTACCTGAACCAGAATTTCGGATTCATCAGTTTCCCGCCGGAACTGACAACGGGAAGCAGTATCATGCCGCATAAAAAGAATCCGGATGTATTTGAACTGATCCGTTCCTATTGCAACCGGATCAAGGCCCTGCCGAACGAAATCATGATGATGACCACCAACCTGCCTTCGGGTTATCACCGCGACCTTCAATTGCTGAAGGAGCACCTTTTCCCGGCATTCGGAACCCTGAAAGACTGTCTGCAGATGGCGGGACTCATGTTATCGAATATTGAAATCCGTCGGGATATCCTGAAGGATGAAAAATACCAATACCTGTTCAGTGTGGAAGAAGTGAACAAGCTGGTGCTGGCCGGCGTGCCTTTCCGCGACGCCTACAAGCAGGTGGGACTGGCCATTGAAAATAACCAGTATCAATACAGTACCGAGGTGAATCATACCCATGAGGGAAGTATCGGACGCCTGTGCACGGCTGAAATCAGGGAGTCGATGCAGCAGGTCCTTAGTGGGTTCAATTTTAGCCAAACAAATGCGGCAGTCGAGGAATTATTCCGTTAATTTGCCCCGATGCAGAAACGAATCGCACTCTTCGGATCAACCGGTTCTATCGGAACACAGGCATTGGCCGTGATCGAGGCCAATCCGCACCTGTTTACGGCGGAAGTACTCACCGCGCAGCAAAATGACGAGTTATTGGTTCAGCAGGCCCTGCGCGTGCAGCCGAATATTGTGGTAATTGGCGATGAGAATCGCTATCAGAAGGTGAAGCAGGCGCTGGCGGGCACCGATATCAAGGTGTTTGCGGGTGAAAGGGCCCTGGAAGAAGTGGCGGCCATGGATTGTTATGATTTGATGCTGGCCGGCATTGTAGGGTTTGCGGGACTGAAACCCACCCTCCAGGCGGTGGAGCAGGGCAAGCCCGTGGCTCTGGCCAATAAGGAGACCCTGGTGGTGGCCGGTGATATTGTGATGCAGAAGGCCGTCGAGAAAAGGGTGCCCATCATTCCGGTGGACAGCGAACATTCGGCAATATTTCAGTGTCTTGTTGGCGAGAACCTGAATCCCATTGATAAAATTATTCTGACGGCTTCCGGCGGTCCTTTTCTCGGTAAAAAGCCCAATTTCCTCGTAAATGTGAAGCGCGATCATGCGCTGCAGCATCCCAACTGGAGCATGGGCGCGAAAATCACCATCGATTCCGCCACGCTGATGAACAAGGGTCTGGAGATGATCGAAGCCAAATGGTTGTTCAATCTGCGTCCCGAACAGGTGCAGGTGCTGATCCATCCGCAGAGTATCATCCACAGTATGGTGCAGTTTGAAGATGGGTCGATCAAGGCGCAGATGGGCTTACCCGATATGAAGCTGCCGATCCAGTACGCGATGGCGTTCCCGCAGCGTATTCAAAATAAATTTCCCCGCTACGATTTCCGCAAACCCAATACCCTCACGTTTGAGGAGCCGGATATCAAAACTTTCCGGAACCTGGGATTGGCCATGGAAGCCCTGCAGAAGGGGGGTAATCTGCCCTGTATTCTGAACGCGGCCAATGAGATTGCCGTGTATGCATTCCTGAGAAACAGGGTGGGATTCCTGGACATGACCGATGTAATCGAGCGTACCATGAATAAACTGGAGTTTATCGAAAACCCCACCCTGGATCAGTATTTTGAAACGGATGCGGCGGCCAGGGAATTTGCCGCCACACTCATTCATTTATAATATTTGCTGAAAATTTATTGCGTAATCATAAGGGTATCAGCCTGCAGCAAGGTGGAGCCGTTAAAATAGCGCAGCACATATTTTCCGGGTTGCTGCAGACGAAACTTGAAGGTGGTATCCTTTGAGTAAGGGATTTGTTCACAAACAGGTTGGGGACTGTACTCCGGATTTGGCATAGATCCAACAGCCTGAAGATCAAACTGGTTTTCACCCGATACGCGTGAATCCACTCCTTCAAACCGATAGCAGAGATTCGGAGCCATCACCCGGATATGGGCAGTTACCGTATCAGTATACTTGGCGGAAGTGGGGGTTGTAACATTGGCGAAACTAATGGTAACCAATACTCTTTCCGATGGGGGCATATCTTTGGTTTTCAAACAGGCAGCCAGGCTCAGCACCACGGCAAGGGACATAACTAATTTCTTCATGTATAGATCTTTAAAAAGCTTGACAAATTAAGCTGGTTTTCCGTTGTACGCCATTAAAAATTATGCTTCCGATAGGTTTTTTTCACTGATATTTGTCAACATTCATTTAATGTAGCTGACTGATTTATATGACATTTTTAGCAATCAACTGGGCAGAAGCGGGTGTTAAGGCGGGGCAGTTTATTCTATCTTTTTCGATCATCGTAATCCTCCATGAGCTGGGCCATTTTTTACCGGCCCGCTGGTTCAAGTGCCGGGTGGAAAAATTCTACCTGTTCTTTAATCCGTGGTTTTCACTGTTTAAGAAAAAGATTGGCGAAACCGAATACGGCCTCGGCTGGGTGCCCTTTGGCGGCTATGTCAAAATCAGCGGCATGATCGACGAAAGCATGGACAAGGAGCAGATGAAGCAGCCTCCGAAGCCCTGGGAGTTCAGAAGCAAGCCGGCCTGGCAGCGGCTCATCATCATGGTAGGCGGGGTGGTGGTAAACCTGATCCTCGGCTTCCTGATCTATGCCATGATGCTGTGGTACTGGGGCGAATCCTATGTGCCCACCAACAAATTCACCTATGGAATTGCCACCGATTCCCTGGCCCGGAGCATTGGCCTGCGGGATGGTGATAAAATATTATCTGTCGACGGCGAGTATATCGATCGCTTTAATAAGATTCCCCTTCAGGTAATTCTAACGGGATCAAAAACCTTCGAGGTGGAGCGTGATGGCCAGAAGCTGACCATCCCCATTCCCGAGACTTTTGCAGCCGATCTGATTCATCACAAGGCAGTGAACTTTATCGATATGCGGGTGCCCTTCCTGGGTATCAGTTCCGTAAGCGATACCTCTGCGGCTCAACGGGCAGGATTGCAACCCGATGATGTGATTTTGGCCGTGAACGGTACGCCGGTTCCCTTCTATCATGAATTCCGCCAGATGGTGCAGAAAAACCGGGAGAAAACCATCGATCTCACCGTGTTACGGGGCGATGATACGCTCAGCTTGCAGGCCGATATCCCCAAAGCGGGCGTAATCGGAATTTATCCCAAACCCTTTGCCGATAAATTTGAGGTGAAGGAAGTGAAATACGGATTCTTCGAGGCCATTCCCGCCGGATTTAAAAAGAGCCGCGAAACGCTGAGTTCTTACTGGCTGCAGCTGAAACTGATTTTCAGCGGTAAGGTGAATACGAACGAATCGCTGGGCAGTGTGATCAGTATCGGTAAGATGTTTGCACCCGTGTGGGACTGGCAACAATTCTGGGGACTGACTGCCTTCTTCAGCCTGGTGCTGGCGCTTATGAATATCCTGCCCATACCCGGGCTCGATGGTGGCCATGCGCTGTTCACCATTTACGAAATCGTATCCGGCCGTAAGCCCGGCGATAAGTTTATGGAGTATGCGCAGATGGTGGGAATGATCCTGCTGCTGGGACTG
This sequence comes from Flavihumibacter sp., assembly GCA_036562745.1. Lineage (GTDB taxonomy): Bacteria > Bacteroidota > Bacteroidia > Chitinophagales > Chitinophagaceae > Flavihumibacter. The sequence continues at coordinate 667 of DATCJQ010000266.1, read as the reverse complement.
ATGGCTTATGCGCTGGGTTTGGATATTTTCAGGTTGTTTAAATAATTGATGATCTACAAGCATCTTCATCGGCGAGATAGCTGTTTCCGTTAGACAACAGCAATTATCGGAATCCGGGTGGGATCGAAACCTAAATTTAGGCCGTTATTATTTCAAGGCATATTATAACCGGGGTCGGAATCAGCTGATTTCGATCCCGATTTTTTTCATGAGGATGCTGGCGTTCATGCTGGTGCAGATACCTTCTTTCAGTTTGTAATCGAAATAGAGTTCCTCGCCTTCCACAGATACATCGAAATGATAATTAGTGATGGCATGGGGATAGTCTTTTTTCAGTTCGGTCAGGGCGAGGTCGTGCGTGGCCAGGAGCCCGGTGGCGTTTTTGCGAATCAGTTGCTGTATCAGCGCTTTGGAGCCGGTTTGGCGGTCTTGTGAGTTTGTGCCGCGGAGAATTTCATCCAGCAGTAAGAAAACGCGCTCGCCGGCATTCACGGCTTCGAGGATATTCTTCAATTTGCTCAGTTCGGCGTAAAAAGTGGAGGTGTTTTCTTCCAGGTTATCGGCAATCCGCATGCTGCTCATGATGCGCATATTGGAGACTGTTAGTTCATCTGCAAACACGGGTGCTCCGGCCAGGGCCAGTACCTGGTTGATGCCGATGCTGCGC
>DATCJQ010000253.1:0-4457 GCA_036562745.1 Flavihumibacter sp. | reverse complement strand
TTTTCGGCCTGTTCGCTGGCACCGAATCCGCGCATGCGATCGAATGCCGATCCCTGCGTATAGGATGCACCCTGGTTTCTGGCACCGCCTCCCGCGAAACTGCGATCGAGGTATTGAGCGGGGATTTCTTCTATAAAGCGGCTGGGCTCGTTTTGCACCAGTTGTCCGAATTTATAGCGGGTGTTGGCGTAGGTAATCCAGAGTTTCTGTTTTGCCCGCGTGATCACCACATAGAAAAGCCGGCGTTCTTCTTCCAGTTCCTCGCGGGTGTTGATGCTCATCGCATTGGGGAAAAGCATCTCTTCCAGTCCGGCTGCAAATACCACAGGGAATTCAAGTCCCTTTGCCGCGTGGATCGTCATCAGCTTTACCGTATCGGCATTGGGATCTTTTTCATCTGCATCGGTCAGCAGGGTGATTTGCTGCAAATAGGCACCGAGCCCCTTGTCTCCCACTTCACCCTCATCATTGCTGGGGGTTTCGGTAAATTCCTTGATTGAGTTCAGCAACTCCTGCACGTTTTCGTAGCGTTGCAGGCCTTCCACCGTCTTATCGTTGAAGAGTTCCTTCACGATATTGGTTTGCTTGCCCACATGGAAAGCCACTTCATAGGCGTTTTTGGTGGCCAACATGCTCTGGCATCCCTTGATCATGGTTACAAACTGCTCGATGGCTTCGAGGGTACCGGCGCGGAATCCGGCCTGTGCGGCGTTTTCCAGCACTTCCCACATCGAAATATTATGCGTGTTGGCAAGCAGGGTTACTTTATCGAGGGTGGTTTTACCGATGCCGCGAACGGGATAATTGATGATCCGCTTCAGTGCCTCATCATCGCGCGTATTGACGATCAGACGGAGATAGGCCACAAAGTCCTTGATCTCCTTGCGGGAGTAGAAGCTCACGCCGCCATACATGGTATAGGGAATACCCATGCGACGCAGGCTTTCTTCAAAAGCCCGGCTCTGCGCATTCGTGCGATACAGGATGGCAAAATCGCGGTTGCTGAAATGATTCCGGAGCTTCTGTTCCTGGATGGTATCCGCCACAAACTTGCCCTCCTCGTTGTCGCTCATGGTACGCACCAGGCGGATTTTCTCGCCCTCACCGTTTTCAGTCCAGAGCGCTTTGGGGATCTGTCCCTTGTTATTATTGATCACCTCATTCGCAACATGCAGAATGCTCTTGGTGCTTCGGTAATTCTGTTCCAGTTTGATCACTTTCACATCGTCGTAATCTTTCTGGAACTGCAGAATGTTCTGAATCGTGGCACCCCGGAACGAGTAGATGGACTGCGCATCATCCCCCACCACGCACACATTTTCATGCGCAGCACCGAGCAGTTTGATGATTTCGTACTGAGCGGGGTTGGTATCCTGATACTCATCGATCAGGATATACTTGAATTTATGCTGATACTTGTGAAGCGCTTCGGGGAAATTCTTCAGCAACTCGTACATCTTGATCAGCAGGTCGTCAAAATCCATCGCGCCGTTCTTGAAACAACGCTTGGCATAAGCGGCATAAATCTGCGCAATAGCCGGACGATTGGCCCGGTTATCCTCCTGCTGGATATAGTAGTCCTGGGCATATTCAGCCGGACCAACCAGTGCGTTTTTGGCCGAGCTGATCCGGTTGTAAACGATATTGGGCTTGTAGAGTTTGTCGTCGAGGTTCATCTCATTGATTACCGCCTTCACCACACTTTTGGCATCGTCGGTATCATAGATGGTAAAAGAGTTGGGATAACCCAGGTGATGGGCTTCGCTTCTTAATATCCGTGCAAACACGGAGTGAAAAGTCCCTACATAAAGGTTACGCGCATCCGAGTTACCGAGGATTTTTTCAATCCTTTCCTTCATTTCCTTGGCAGCCTTATTGGTAAAGGTCAGGGCCAGGATATTGAATGCATCCACTTTATGATAGGCCATCAGGTGAGCGATCCGGGTAGTCAGCACCTTGGTTTTTCCACTTCCCGCGCCCGCCACGATCATGAGGGGGCCGTCTTTATGCAGAACCGCAGCCTTTTGCTGTTCGTTGAGTCCTTTCAGATAATCTTGCGTCATCAATTCAATCTGCCCTGGTTTGGGATCCGGAATGGTCCAGCGGCAAGCCTGCAAGTTACATAGAATTGTGGCCATGCAGGAAAGGTGTTTTCACCACCCGTCGGGAGGTGAAAACACTTCCCGTCGGGTACCCGACGGGTGAGAATCAGAGCGCGCCGAGTTCGGCGGCGGTGATGATATTGCCTTCCACGGCCGACAGACCGGTGAAGCGGAAATAGCGGCATTCAACCGGCGCAGGGAGGGTTACCACCTGTTCAATCGGGTTGGCTTTGATATTTGAAAACTCGCCGGTAACGGCGGAAGTCCAGGTTTTGCCATCTTTCGAGATCTCCCATTTGTAGCGGTTTACCAGTCCGGCCGGACTATCTGTTCTCGGCAAATAGGTAAAGGCTTTCACGGTCTGAACCGCGCCCATATCGATGGTGATGGACTGGGGAGCGGCTGAGGAGCCCGATTTGGCATTGGCGGTAGACCAGAACGTAACACCGGCACCATCCAGCACATTGGAAGCGGATCCGGAAGCGTCTTTGGATTCAGCGGTTACGGCCACCACTTCCCACTCTTTACGGTCAAGCGCTCCGGCCGTGGGCACCAGTTTATAGGAAACCGTGGGTTTCTGTTCAGGCTCCAGGAACACAGCTATTTCACTGAGGGTGATGCTTACCGGTGATTCCACCACACGCACCCGAAGTTCAGAAGCACTAACGTGTTGGGGCAAACGAACCAGCCGTTGCGCACCGATGCTGGTTGCCTGTGCCACTTCTTTCCAGTCATTACCCTCCTTAACGTCGATGGCTATACGCTCGATCCGCTGTCCGAGTTTGATATTTTCCCGCAGGCGAACAATATTGAATTTCACGGGTTCTTTCCAGGTCAGGGTAATATCGGCTTTGGTTACAGAATCATCGGTAGCCCAGTAGGAATAGCGATCATCGTCGGTAAGATTGGCGGTGCCGAACTTCCGGCTGCCGCCTCGGGTGTTGCTGGCCGTTAGTTTAGCGGTTTTCGCCAGGTTATTGGAGAATGTAGCTTTTAGCAATTCGCCGAATTTGGCGAGGGATTCCACATCGTGCTGGTGCAGCAATCCGCGGCGATCGGGAGAGAGTCCCAGGTCGAGTGCCCCCCCGCGACCCACGCTTTTGAAATACAGATCGAAGAGGTACTCGGGAGTTTTCACCCTGTAATCCTGTTCGGGGTGGTAGAACCAACCCGGGCGCAGCGGCACATCGCATTCAGCCGGCTTCCAGAAATCGCCGTTGCGGGTACCTTCGGGCGAGAGCCAGTATTTCAGCGAACCCGGCGCAGCCACGGTGTTTCCATCCAGGGGCTCGGGATTGAAAGTGGCCCAGGAGGTTTCGGCTGCATACCCCTCTTCATTACCGACCCAGCGAACATCGCCCATATCGTTGAAGATCACCGCATCGGGCTGAAGCTCCCGTACGATTTGCCAGGTAGTGTCCCATCCGTAATAGGTGGTATTGTCGATCTTTCTCTGTTCGCGGGCTCCGCCGTAATAGCCATCGCCGCCATTGGCGCCATCGAACCAGGTGATAAACAGTTTGCCGTAGTTGGTGTAGAGTTCGCGCAATTGTTCGCGATAGGCTTTCACATATTCATAGGTACCGTACAAAGGAAAATTCCGATCCCAGGGCGAACAATAGATTCCGAATTCCAGACCATTTTTCCGGGCGGCCTGTTCAAATTCCTTCACCATATCGCCCTGACCATTTTTCCAGGGCGATTTACTGATATTGTAATCGGTGGTTTTAGTAGGCCAGAGTGCAAACCCGTCGTGGTGTTTGGCAACCAATACGAGGCCCTTGAAGCCGCCATCGGCAGCGGCTTTGGCAATTTGATTGGCGTCGAATTCAGTGGGATTAAAAATCGAGGGATCGGCATCGCCATAACCCCATTCCTTGTTTTCGAAGGTCGTGGGCGTAAAATGGATCAACACATAGGTTTCCATTTCATGCCATTTTAACTGGCGTTCGGCCGGCAATGCACCATAGGGAGCGGGTTCCGGCGTATTATCAATCGTAGAGCAGGCAAGCAAACTGCCACACATCAAAGTACTTAGCAGGGATTTCTTCATCATATCGTTGGATTGCTATTCGAAATTGCTTCTTTCAGGAGAAAGGCCTAACCTTTATTTCACCCAAAACTTGCGATAAATTCACCGCAGTTCGAGCGGCCGAAACTGCCGGATCGCGTCTTTCACGGGGAGATGATCGATCTCGCCGGCGGGGGATTTCTTTTCCACCGCCAGCATCTTACTCATATTAATTTCCCGCCATTTTGATTTTTTAGGCTGCCAGGCCAGCAGCATCCAGTATTCCTCCTCTTGTTTGAGCGCTACGGGCAGGACGGTCATCTTCTTGTGATCATCTGATTTGG
>DATCJQ010000217.1:0-4446 GCA_036562745.1 Flavihumibacter sp. | reverse complement strand
CGGTTGCCTCCGGCGGAGACCTTATTTTCCCCGATATCAGCATCTTCGGGAAGGGTACCGACTGGCAGGACCAGATTTTCAAAAAAGCGCCCATCCAGTCGCATGCCCTCACCGCCCGTGGTGGATCGGACAAGCTCAGCTATTTCCTCTCCGGCTCCTTCCTGCATCAGGATGGAATTGTGGGCGGTGGTGATAAATCCTTTTTCCGCCGGATGAACGCCACTTCCAACCTTAGCTATACCTTCAACAGTAAACTCAAATTCACGGCGCATACCAGTTTCGTGAATATCCGGGGTTCGGGCATCGCGGAGAATTCGATCAACGGCGTGATTTCGAACGCGCTGAACTTTGATCCCACCGTGCCGATTTACAATACCGACCCCAATGTATACGGACGATATTCCACCAGTCCGAATATCCTCTCCGAAATCTTCAACCCGCTGACCCAACTGGAAGACACCTATAATAAATCCAACACCAACAAGCTCTACGGTAAGCTGGAGATGACCTATACGCCCATTAAAAACCTCAATCTGACATCACGTTTCGGTTATACATACACGAATGTGGTGGGTAAGGGTTTTACTCCGCTGTCTTTTTATGGTGCGGGACATATCAACTCCACGCTCAATGCAGATGGCAGTCCGCGGGCCGGAGCGCATAACAGCGTGAATGAATACAAAAACACTTATTACAATTATACCTGGGAAAATTTTGCGAGCTATACATTCCAGCTGAATGAAGACCATCAGTTTGATGCGGTGCTGGGTATGTCGGTGGCCAAGGTTACCGGCAACGGACTGAACGCATCGCGTCAGGATGTGCCATTCAACTCCTGGAAATATGCGGATATTTCTTCTGCAACCGGACAGGCCGTAAATAACGGACTCGATGCGGGCAGTTTTCAGTATGAACGCCGCAATCTTTCTTATTTCGGCCGTCTCAACTACGATTACAGAAATCGCTATCTGGCCAGCTTCACGGCGCGTCGCGATGGCTCCTATGCATTCGGTCCGGATAATAAATTCGCCAACTTCTATGCCGGTTCGCTCGGTTGGTTGGTAAGCAACGAAGATTTCTTCCAAAGCGATCTGATCAGCCATCTTAAAATTCGCGGAAGCTATGGCGCCACCGGCAACGAGAATGTGAGTCCGCAGTTCCAGCGTATCTCGACGGCGGTATATATCTACAACCAGGGACAAAATGCCGGATATACCTTCGGTGATAATCCCACTTCCATCGGGGCAACGATTTCCTCTTTCCGGAACGATGCGCTCGGATGGGAGAAACAGGTACAGCAGAACTATGGATTTGAAATCGGACTCTGGAATAACAAGCTCAATTTCACGGCCGATTATTATCAGAAAGATATCAGCGGTTTGCTGTTCACACCCACACTTTCTCTGTATCTCGGAACGGCGGCGCTGCCCACCGCGAATATCGGTACCACCAAAACCAGCGGTGTTGATATGAATCTGAGTTATACCGAAACCATCGGCAAGAATTTCCGGTTCAACACTTATCTGAATTTCACCACAGCGAAAAATGAGGTAACCGAAACCAACGGAGGTTTGATCACAGGCGGAACCTACGGCATTCCTTCGCAACAAATCACCCGTTTTGAAAAAGGGTTCACTCCCGGTTATTTCTACGGCTACAAAACCAATGGACTCTTCCAGAATCAGGCTGAAGTGGAAGCATCTGGTCAGGCGGGCGCACAACCTGGCGATATCCGCTTTGTGGACATGAATAAGGACGGCCTAATCAATGCCGATGACCGCACGCAGATCGGTGATCCCTTCCCCGATTTCACTATGGGTTGGGGACTGAATATCGAATACAAGGGATTTGATTTCACCAGTTTCGTATATGCATCCGCAGGAAATGATATCTATCGCGCTTACGAACGGAATCTGGCTATGACCAACAAATTCCGCGGAGTACTGAATCGCTGGACCGGCGAAGGTTCGACTAATGATGCCCGTTATCCCCGCTACTCCTTTGTGGATGGCAACAATAACACGCGCGCATCCGACCGCTATATCGAAGATGGTTCATTCATCAAAATCAAGGATCTGCAGCTTGGCTATACCCTGCGAAGCGATTGGATGCAACGCATAAAGGTGAACCGCATCCGCATCTACGCGCAGGTTAAGAACGCCTTCACCTTCACTAAATACTCAGGATATGATCCTGAAATCTCCGGTGGAATCTTCGATACCGGCATCGATCGCGGTATCTATCCCCAGGCCCGCACATGGTCAGCCGGACTGGATATCAAATTCTAAACCACAACTGATTCATAAAATGAAAAATCGTTTATACATAGCAGTTGGGGTGACCCTTCTGACAGCCATTTCATCCTGTACAAAATTTATTGAGTACAGTCCGCGTGAGGATTATCAGATCACAGCCGATGATTATTTCAAAACTGCTGAAGACTATCAGAAAATGCTGGTGGGTGTTTATTCACCTACGCAGTGGTTATGGGCAGTACCCGTTATCGGCGATATCGCTTCCGACAACTCGGTATCCGGTGGTGAAAATGCCACGGACGTACTGGGACTTCAACAGATCGACGACTATACTACGGTTCCTGTCAACAGTTATATGACCGAAATCTGGAAAAGTTGTTACGAGGGCATCAATCGAGCCAATTATCTGGAAGAAAACAAAAACAAGCTCGATTTTCCCGGTAAGGATCAGGTATACGGACAGGTATATTTCCTCCGCGCTTACTATTATTTCGAACTGGTTCGCTTTTTCGGCGATGTGCCCTTGTTTACAGAACGTCGGTTAGGCGTGGGCGATAGTAAGAAATTCGGTCGCAGTCCGAAAGCCGAAGTATATGCACAGATAGAAACCGATCTGCGGGCAGCCATCGCATCACTGCCCACCACCACCAATGAACCCGGACGTGCCACCAAATATGCGGCCCAGGCATTGCTTGGAAAGGTATTGCTTTACCAGGGAACCGACGCCAATCGGGGCAAGTTCGAAGAAGCCGCTACGGTGCTGGATGAAGTGATCAACGGTCCCTTTAGCCTGGTATCCGATTTCGGAAGCATCTTCCTGGCGAGTGGAGAGAATGGACCGGAATCGGTGTATGAAGTCCAGTATAGCAACAACAACCCTTTTTATGACTGGAGCAATCCGGGTCGCGGTCAGGGCAATTTCGCCGTGCAGCATCATGGCGTTCGCAACCTGACGGGTAGCAGTCCTTATGCCCAGGGCTGGAGTGTAAACCTGCCCACGCAGGAGCTGGCCAATGCCTTCGAAGCCGGTGATCAGCGTAAGGAGGTAACCATACTCGATATCGAAGCTTATGCCGCAGCCAATCCACAGTATGGTATCACCTACCTGGTGGCACCCTATAAGAACACCGGACTCTATAACCAGAAATACCATCCCCGTAAGGGTGAAACATCCGGACAGGTGGAGTTGAACTACCTGAACAATTACCGCATGATCCGTTTTGCCGATGTGTTACTGATGGCCGCCGAAGCACATAACCGCAAGCCCTCGCCCGATGATGCCAAAGCACGCACTTATCTCAATCGCGTGCGCGAAAGAGCATTCGGCGATCAGAACCATAATATCAACGCCAGTGGTACTGCACTTACCGATGCGATTTGGGAAGAACGCAGGCTGGAACTGGCCATGGAGGGTCATCGCTTCTTCGACCTGGTACGTACCGGTCGCGCGCCGCAGGTGATCCAGGGATTTATTGCCGGTAAACACGAGGTCTTCCCGATTCCGCAGGAAGAAGTCGATATCTCTGAACTGCCGCAAAACCCGGGTTATTAATAGCGGCCAATAATTGATCAACTGTAAAACTGAATCATGAAACGAATATCAATAGTTATACTTCTTTTTTCGGTGCTGATCAGCGCCTGTAAAAAGGAAGCTTTCGACGACACGGCATTTGCCGAGAACGCCGGCGCACCCGATAAACTGAGCCTGCTCTTCGACATCACGCAGGATAATACGGGTAAAGTAACCATCTTCCCCAATGGGGAGGGTGTGGCCTATTACCTGGTTCATTTTGGTGATGGCGGCGCCGAGCCGGAAAAAGTGAATCCCGGCCGAAATGTTGAACATGTGTATGGCGAAGGCAATTACAACGTGCGCCTGCTGGCAATTGGAGTGAACGGACTCACCACCGAAACCACTCAAACGCTTACCGTGAGTTTCCGCGCACCGGAGAACCTCGATTTCACCGCGAGCATTGATCCCAACAATCCCTTCCAGGTGAACGTGAGCGCCAGCGCCGATTATGAAACCGTGTTCCGTGTTTATTTCGGTGAAGACGAGAACGAAACTCCGCAATTGTTACTCGAAGGAGGAACTGCCAGTCATGTTTATGCGCAAACGGGCAGCTATACCATCCGCGTGGTGGCTTTGAGCGGTGGTGAAGCCACTACTGAACTGGAGAAAGATATCGTG
>DATCJQ010000210.1:0-14589 GCA_036562745.1 Flavihumibacter sp. | reverse complement strand
GAGTGTGGCTACAATCCAATGAGAAGGGAGAAACCTATATTCCCTTTCATCTGGATATCAACAACACCAAAGCCACCTGGATGAGCGATTTGCCGCACAGCTGGCCCGACCAGACCGATGCCCGCAATAACGGTCATTACGACAAATGGCTGGAGGCTAAGAAATCGCCCAGAAAAGAGTACCGCGACATGCCCCTGACCCTCGGGTTTTACAAGCGCCAGGACCTTCCCTTTTACTTTGCCCTGGCCGATGCCTTTACCGTTTGCGATCAGAATTTCTGTTCCGCACTCTCCTCCACTACGCCCAACCGCATTCATTTCTGGTCGGGTACCCTCCGCGATCCCAATGATCCGAAGATGTTTGCCCGCGTATGGAACAACGATACCAAACCCTGGAACCTGGCTCACTGGAAAACCTTCCCCGAGCGTCTGGAGGAACTGGGACTGAGCTGGAAAGTGTATCAGAACGATTTGTACAAACAGGGACTGCCGCCCGAAAAAGAAAGCTGGCTCGACAATTTTGGCGACAACTCATTGGAAAACTTTGCCCAATATAATGTGGATGCGTATCAGAAAGAGAAATACCATACGCTTACACCGGCCCAGAAATCACTGCACGACCGGGCATTTACCACCAATAGGGCCCATCCCGATTACCGCGAACTTCAGACCCTGGTGTATGAAGACGAGGGCCAGCGCCGGGAACTGGAAGTACCCAAAGGAGATGTGCTATATCAGTTCCGTGAGGATGTTCGCAATGGACAACTCCCCCTGGTGTCCTGGCTGGTGCCCTCCGGAAGATTCTCCGATCACCCCGGTCACCCCTGGTATGGAGCTTGGTATATGAGCGAAGTGATTAATATCCTTACCGAAAATCCCGAGGTGTGGAAGAAGACCATCTTCATCCTGACCTACGACGAAAACGACGGCTATTTTGATCATATTCCGCCCTATGTGCCGCCCCATCCCGACAAGCCCAATACCGGCAAGCTTTTAGCCGGACTCGATGCCCGCATTGAATATGTTACCGGCGTCGATCAGCAAAGCGATCCGCAAAATGCCCGGATTGCCCCCATCGGTTTAGGCTATCGGGTACCCATGATAATTGCTTCGCCCTGGTCCCGCGGCGGATGGGTTAACTCTGAAGTGTTCGACCACACGTCATCGCTGATGTTTCTGGAGAAATTCATAGCTAAGAAAACCGGCAAACAAATTACAGAAACCAATATCAGCGCCTGGCGACGCACTATTTGTGGTGATCTGACCTCAGCGTTCCGACCTTTCGACGGATCTAAGGAAGAGTCCCTCCCATTTCTCGAGAAAGACCCCTTTCTCGAAAAAATCCACCGGGCAAAATTCAAGAAGGAACCCACCAATTTCCATGCCCTCAATGCGGCCGAAATTGATGCTGTCAACAAACGCATCCCGGGCAGCCCATTGCCCGCACAGGAACCCGGTGTACGTCGCTCCTGCGCATTGCCTTATGCTCCCGAGGTGAACGGTGTTATGAAAGAGGACAGTTCTTTTGAAATAGCTTTCCACGTCAACAATCAGCTTTTCGGTTCAGAAACAGCCGGTTCACCTTTTACCGTATATGCCTACCCGGTACCCGATCCCATGACTCAGCTGCCGCGGAATTATGCAGTGATACCCGGAGACCGCCTCTCAGACAGATGGAAGATTGACGCTTATGACGAAAAGAGCTACCATCTTGCTGTGTATGGACCCAACGGGTTTTTCCGGGAATTCAAAGGCGCCGCGGAACTAAGGGGATTTGAAATTTCGGTTACCCATGACGTAAAGGAAATCCGCAGGAAAGGTCGCCCGGCCCTCGTGCTTACAATAAAGACGGCAAACCTGAACGATGCCATCTGCACCATCAAACACAACGCCTATAATTATTCCGGTAAACAAATCAATCTGCGTAAGAATAGCGGGGAGCTAAAGCTGGACTTGTCAGCGTCTTTTGGTTGGTACGATTTCACTATTCAAATCAGCAACGGAACAGAAACGGCCAGTTATCGATATGCGGGCAGAGTGGAAACAGGGAAAGCGAGTTTTTCAGACCCCGCAATGGGGGGAGAAAATTAAAACTCCTTTGTACTCATGCGCATTTCAATCAGATTACTGGAAAAGCCGACTTTTTCGTAGGCTTTAATGGCCGAAATGTTTCCGGAATAGACTTCCAGTCTAAGCTCATCTATTCCTTTCGAAACGGCCCATTTCTTTAACCAATCAATGATCATCGCGTTGATACCCCTTCCGCGATAAGCAGGTTCAACATACATGAATCCAAGATGGGCATGCCTTTTGTGTTTCAGCCAGGGCTTTGATTGCAGGATTTTTGCATATCCTGAAGCAATTATTTTGCCCTCCACCTCGGCCACAACCAGCTCCGCTTCTTCCGACTGTATCAGTGCATGCAGATCATAATAATTAATCATTTCGTCTTTAAGCGTACTGTCAAAGAGACGCTCCGCTGAAATAACACCCTGTTCAAATCTCAGCAAAGTTTCTATATCCTCCACACCTGCCTTTCTTATAATCGGATGTTCCGCCATATTAGGTTAACTATTTACAGAAAGATAAATATCAATTTCCCCATTATTCCAGTCCCGGCTTCGTTCATCGTACACTTCGAAGTCGTATCCAAATTTTCTATTCAAATCTTTGCTCCAGATGCCAACCCAGGCTTCGGCAATACAAGCGGGCACCGGGCCGGAAGCAGTAATTTTTGTGTAGCTCTGCTGTGGGATAATAAGCTCGTCTAAACCTTCCTGCAAAGCTGTGTGGTCGGGTACCCTGCAGCCAATGAAATATGAATAATGCCCCTTTTCATCACTTTCATAGTCATAGTAAACAGCATAGAGCGCGTCCGAAATTTTGTCTGGTATTTTTTGCGCTATCCCCTGTTCAATAAAGCGCCCCCATAGTTCGCCACAATCAATTGAAGCCTGTCCATTTGCATTGCTGGTTCTTCTATCCAGTTTTATCCCCATCAATCTAAACTTTTCCTTCATAGTAAATTATTTAAGTACAGCCTTGATTTTATTGTCCTGTTAATGCTCAGTCCTGCGGCAGGTAAAGCTTCATTTTTCCTGCGACAAACGCAGCCTTATCCAGATGTCCCATCATTTGCCTGTCGGCCGTGACTAAATGCATATGCAAAAATGTGTCGTGATGGGTAAAAATCGCTTTATGTTCCGTTGAAAAGAATCCGACAATCTCCACCGGCGCATTCTTAACCAGATAGTTAACCTGACCTTTATGCGCATCGGCAGGAGAACTCACCTTTGTTCCTTTCGGAAGATTGACAACATGAATCCTTGCTTCGCCAATCTCGCCGGAAAGCCTGAATAAAAAAGGCAGACTCCTGTTCCTGGTTATCGTATCCAGATAGCTTTCAAGTTGTGGCATCGTTTGAATATGTGCAGGAAGATCCTGCTCCGTCCAGCTTGAAATATTCGCATAGCCCAGAAAAGGAGCTTTCAGATTGAAAGTCTCCTCCACCTTCATCGTTCTATCGGAAACAACGGTTGACTTATAAGACCTTCCATCAATTACCAGGATTTCGCCGGCCAGATACTCCACGGGACCTAGCGCATATAAATGCCTCTTATTGGCAATCGTATCCAGAAAGATGGTCCCCTGGAGCTGCCCCTTCCACATCACATTTTTCATTTGCCCTACAATAATGACCTCATTGGAAGAAGACTGAGAACGCGCGCTGCCAAATGTCCAAACTGTAATACACAGAACCGCGATTATCCTTTTGATATCAATACTCATAGGAACAAAAATAATAAACCAATTGCACCACACCGGAGCTGAACTGTTTCACTGACTCCAGCTGCAAATTAAGCCGGGCGCTCAAATTCTCAAACAGGGGTTTGCCTTTACCCAATGCCACAGGGTGCACCGACAGCCGGTAAACATCTATCAGATTCAAATCAATAAATGTTTTAATCAGGCTGGCACCGCCGTAAAGCCAGATATCTTTTCCTTCCTGACGCTTTAAAGAAAGAACCTCCTTTTCAACATTGCCTCCGATACAGGCAGCACCTGACACGGCACCCGGATTATTGGTAAACACATATTTCTTCCTGGAATGGATATTCCTCCAAAAATCTTTCTCAGAAGTATCGGCGTTCGCCGGAGGCTGATAATTCCCCCACTGGTCATAGCTCTTCCGCCCATAGAAAATTGTGTCAATTCCGGACAGGAACCCGTCAAAATTCATTTCCTCATCCATTATACACCAATCCACCTCCCCTGAAGGTCCTTCGATAAACCCATCCAGTGAAACCGCCAAATCAAGAATTATTTTTCGCATAATAAAATACTTTCTTCCCTTCAACTACACCACAGTTTGCCAGAGAATTGAATGGATAAGCCAGTTGTCATTCTCCTTTACCAGCATAACATAGTCGCAACCGCTTACGCCCGGCGCCCATTCTGCCAATATTTTCACCACTGCCGTCTTATCCTGAATATCCAGCAAGCTGGCTTCCACCTCGGTATCGGGCATAATACCGTTGGCATTATACGATTTCGTCCACGCTGATATCTCTGAGTAAGAATGCACAGACAATTCGGCCCAGCCGGAACTTTCGTAGTTATAAAAATAACCCGATTTCGAAGCCGTGGGTAAAAAATGCTGTTCAATCAGACCGGGATTTCCGTCTTTAAATGCCTTTACATACTGCTTTGCTACTTCAATTACATTTTCCATTTTAGTTTGATTTCAAAATTTTGATCAAAACTAAATGGTGTAGTGACAACAGTATGTCAGCAGCCAGGTTCCACCCGATAGAAAATTTGGCAAAACCTATCATGTGCAATATTGACCGCGAAGGAATGAACTCAAGAAAAGCAGAACTCGTCAATTACCGCCTTCAAACCGGGATAAAACTCCAACAGTTCATCCTTGTTCGCCAATTCAAAATCCGCAAAATCGAAGCCGGGCGTAACCACACAACTTACGAGTGAATATCCCTTTTGAGCCGGAATGCGGGCGGCAAACCAGGTATTGGCCATCACCACAAACTGCGGTTCTTCATTCTGGTCCATCCGATTTCCCAAAATCCTGGACTCAACGGTACCGTCCATTGTGATCATTATTATTTCCAGCGGCTCGCCCTGATGAAACATCCATAGTTCATCCGATGCCACTTTATGGAAATGCGATTTATCGGTTCCCTCGAGAAGATAATAGATGGCCGTACCCGTATTTCTGGTTTTGCCACCGTCCGAAGCAACACGGGTAGCACAGCGATAAGTTTCCCTGTAATAACCTCCTTCGGGGTGCCTGATCAGCTTAAGCTTCTCAATGATTGTTTTTGCTGTCATCCTTCTCTATTTTGTCTGGTTCAATCTACATACTATTTTCCGATAAGAATTTGGTACGCTGCCGGAATTTCGACACCCCGAAACTGATTCGTCAGACCATAGAAAACAACTACCGTCAAACAGATTCCGATTGCCAAAATAATCGCCGACTGCTCAGCCGGATGGAGTCCGAACACCACAAGCTTCATCCTGCTGCCATGCAGGGCGGCGATATGGCCAAAAAAGGAAATAATAGCCAGAGCATAATACGGAACGAAAAAAATGTTCATCGGAAAAGTATTCAATCCGGCTACCGCGAAATAGAAATTTGTATCAATATGCAGAAGCAGCCGGCCTGCAAAGACTGCCCCCAGATGAACGACCAAAAACAGGGCTAAATATAAACCGGTCCATATTCGGAGTTTTTCCCACCCGGTGACAGACGTTTTTCTCCGCACTGCCAATAGGCTGAATCCCGACAGAATTTGCACCAGCACCGCAACCATCAGGATCCCTTCCACGATAAAATTCCTGTATACGCCCCGCAAACCGGTCATAATTGCAATATGCTTCTCTGCCCCGAATACGCTGCATAAATGGTTGAACAAATGCAGTGCGATAAACAGGGTGATCGTCAAGCCGGACAAAAAATGCAGTCTCCTTATTTTCATCGTCATGAATGCGTTACATAAACCGCGGCCAATTCCAGGCATAATAAATAATCAACCCCAACAGGGTCACTTCTATGGCGGCGCCCACCACCATGTGAATCCAGGCTTCGCCCGCCAGATTGAACAGCATCAGCGGAATATTGAGAGCCCCTGCGATTATATTGGCCAACCGGTTAGCCCTGGCCGGCAGGAGTACGGAAATACAAATCATCAGCGCAGGAATCAACACAGCAGCCAGTGCGGCCAGTAAAAATCCCTGTGAAATATCAAAAACAAACACTTTGCCTCTCTGAAGATCGCTCAGGGATCCCGGCATATAAAGATGGAAATAGTCAATATAGATAACAAGAAACATCAAACTCACCCAGAGCGAGGCAAGTTTCAGCTTCAAACCCGGATTAAAATCGATCAGTTCTTTCTTCTGCCGCATGGTAGTTTCGATTTAAGTTTACCAATTGGGCAAACTTAAATCCCGCGGAGACGGAAATCGTTCACTTTGGTTAATAAAACACTAGCTCCGATTTTTATCCAGCAGGCGCGCCCTCAATCGACTGAGCGACTGCGGCATAATGCCCAAATAACTGGCCAGCTGGTGCTGGGGAACCCGTTGCAGCAAATCCGGCCTGTTCTGCAGCAGATTAAGGTAGCGCTGTTCGGGCGAGGATACCTTGAACGCATCAAAGTCGATCTGATTCTTCGCCAGGCGCTCTTCAGACAATACCCTGCAGAGGCGTTCAATACTCGGGTATTTTTCCATTACTTCGGTATCCATTCCGGTACTGGAAACAGTGAGAATACAGTCCTCCACACAGCCGACGTAGTACTCCGACACGGTTTTAGCCGCCACACAGGCCGGCGACAAAGTTTCCATTTCAGTGTAAAAAGCGGTGGTTTTCTCCTCACCGTCGATAATGTAATAACTCCTGATACAGCCCTTTAACACAAAGTAGGTTTCATCCGATTTCTGTCCTTCTCTCAGCAAAATCGTCCCCTTCTTAAATGAGCGGAATATATCAAATGAGAGAATGGCATTCTTCTCTTCTTCCGTCAGCTTCGCATATTTCGACAAGAAATCAAATAGTATATCCTGCATTCTTTTAACCATTAATCAAAGAAGGAATCCATACACATAAAGGATCAAACCCGTGATTCAGGTCAGTGCCATATCCCACATGCCAATCTTTCCCCAAAGGCGATGGGTTTTGCTGAACTTCCCGGGACGGGGATTTTTCCCAAACTTGATCAACGAAGCAATTACCAGAATTATCCAGATTAAAGAGGTTGTAATGGACAAAAAGGTATGAAAATAGATCATGAAATTCAGAAAGAAGGTACCCTCATAGGGAGATCCCTTCACCATTTCGAAAATCCCTCCGTTCTGCTTCATGTTGTATTCGAAAAGCAGCACCACAAAAAAAGGATGACAAACATCGTAAGCTGAATATTCTTGTGTACTTTATACTTACGTTCATGCCTAACCTTTTTATACGAATACCAGAGCAGCGGAAGTATAACAGCCATCGACACTACTACAATATCCATCAGGATATCGCATCTTGCTCCAAAAATACTCGGAGGAAAATTTATATTCATCAGAATTGATTTCCTGGTTATCGTATCGAAATCCGGATTAACCGGTTTTTCAGTTTAAAAATAAATTAAACTCTTCGATATCGTGGTATCCGAATACCTCAATTTCCGGGTGATCAGACACCAATTTCCGGATTTTGTCAAGCGTAGCCAGCCTTTGCTCGTTATCATCTGCCCTTAATTTTGCCAATTCATTCACAGGGTGCTGATCATCACTCAGCTCAACCCGCATGTAATAAGCGTCGGCCACATAAAATATCCATGTATTGTCCGCTTTCAGTGCCACACCACATTGCCCCAGAGTATGGCCAAACAATGGAATCAGGAACAGGTCGGTTTCCTCCAGCACCTCCACTTTCCTTGCCTCAAAACCAAACCAGTCCAGATCTGAAGCACCATAGGTTTTGATAGTGGGATTGTGCGCCAGAGGCATCTGCAGATACCTGGGATTGCCGGATTTAAAATTCGCCCACTCCTCCGCACCCACATGAACAACTGCAGCCGGAAAATCAGCCAATCCGCCTATATGGTCGTTATCCAGATGTGAAACAATGCAGTCGGTTACCTTCGCGGGATCGAAACCCAATTGCTCGATTTGCCGAACAGCGGTTTGCTTTTCATCAAATTGATAGCCCACCAGGTCAATAAGTTGCTGACCAATTCGTTCCACAGGATTCCGTGTATCCAGGAGCCCAATACCCGTATCAACCAGCACCAGCTTATTGTTCTCATTCACCAGCAGGCAATGTCCGCCAACATTGTCGTTTATGGGCGAAACTATCTTCACGCAATTCAAATGAAATACTTCAGCCATATCTCAGTTGTTTTTTGAACATTTCTGCATCCCCATTACTGCCGTTATCCTTATTAAATATACAACCCAAATGGCTAAAAACTAAAACCGAAATCGAGTCCGGGCTGAATGAAATAGTTCGGCCAGTTGCGTTCAACCGCTTTGAAGGAATCGGGCACACCGGCTCTAACCGGCCAATAACTCACTCCGATTGCCGGCTCAAAAAACAGGCGTTTCCTCAAAAACCGGAACTGATATCCCAGATAGAGGTCGGAATACAAGGTGAAGCCATTGCCAATCTTCTTTCCTTGTTTGTCCTTATACTTTTCAAACGCATGCAACATGTAGAGAGAAGTATGGAGCCCTTTCCACCAAAATCGTTGGTATCCGATTTGGGGGGCCAAAATCCGTGCCTGCCCGGGATAGTTCAGACCAGGTGCATCAAACGAGGGTCCGAAAGGAATACCCAGCGGCCATGCATACACGGAGCGCTTAAACCTGAATTGGACCACGTCGCGATGCGTGAGTCTGTACCCGATATTCAATTGTACATATTCCGGAGGATTCGGGTCATTAGGTATAAAATTGCCCAGGAGCCAGAGGGAGCTTCCAATGAACCACTTTCCGGTTACAGTTTCTTTCAATGTATCCTGCGCCTGAGCACATAGGCCACCGGACCATATTAGAACAGTGGCAATTAAAACAGTTTTCTTCTGCATAACTCCTGATAGTTTTAAATGAGCATGCAAAAGAAAGAAAGTGACTGAGTCTCACTTGTTCACTTAAGTTAATTAATCTAAAGAGGCTAACTACACTTCGCTCTTATTTATCCATTTCCCCACTGCCGGGGCCTTGTAGTCCTTCATTTTGTTTAGCAAATCATCGATATCGCCACTCACAATAACCATCTCCCGGTTCACCTTTTTCAGAAAGCCCCTGGTCACCATTTTATCCATGAGCAGCAGCAACTCATCATAAAACCCATCTACGTTCAGAATTGCGACCGGCTTTTTATGCAATCCAAGCTGAGCCCAGGTTAACATCTCAAAAAACTCCTCCAAAGTGCCGAAACCACCGGGAAGCATGATTACACCATCGGAAAGCTCATCCATTTTAGTCTTTCGTTGATGCATGGTTTCGACCAGAATCAGCTCTGTCAGGTTTTCATTGGCAATCTCAACCTTTTTCAGGAATTGGGGTAAAACACCGATAGCAACTCCATTGTTTTCCATCACCCCATTGGCAACGGCTCCCATTAAACCAACATTTGCTCCGCCGTACACAAGTTCTATTCCTTTATCCGCCAAAGTTTTACCCAATCGGTAAGCCTGTTCTTCATAAACTGAATCCGTTCCAAAACTAGATCCGCAGAAAACCGTTATCCTTTTCATAGTAGCTTTTTCCTTATAAAAGTTAACCCGACTATTTCCCGATTGGAAACTAATCGTGTTTGGGTTCAGCAAGGTCAAAATACGCCCCCTTCGTCTTGTCCAATACACCCGATAGCATTTCCATATTTGCTGCTGTCGGTTTCAGGTTGAGGTATTTATCCACTATACTTCTGTGTTTGTAAATAATGAATGTATTTTCCACATCCGGATTGATCTTATTGAGATTGGCTTCAGTTTCACGGTCAGAAAATGAAGGAACAAATGTGAGTGCAGTATTTTGGAGCCCCAGTTCATTCCCCAGCTTTTCCAACTGAATCTGTCGTTCATTTTTATTGTATCCATTTGAATTCCCATATACGAAATAAACTTTCAGGTATTTCTTACGCCGATCGCTTTCCTGCTCCAGGAATTTCAACCAGGATTTAATCTCCGGCCAATCCGGTTCATTTCCCACAAAATAGATAATTCCATGATACCGCCCGTATTTACAAACCGGACAAGCCCTTGACCCCTTATCCGGGCCGAAAGCATGGTATGGAATAAAAGAGGGCTGGTCCTCGCCAATATTTAACCCTGACTGCACCGTTCTATTGGATCGTTTGGGATAATTCGGGATATTCAGGCCGAGCACAATATCGTGTTCGGCAATTTGCAAACTGTCTTTAAGCAGCACTCTTACCACGCCGCTGCCACCCCGGTTCTCCTGAGGGTATATCCTGAAATGCGGAACCAGCAATTTATCGTCGTCGAAATTGATCTCATCCGTGTAATATTCATTGTCGATATCCGGCTCTTTGATAGCAAGATGAATATGTGCTGGGATCGCATCACCCGGATAGGGCGCCGGACGAATGGTTTTGATGGTATATTGACCATCCGCGCCGGTTTTCGCCCACCCGCGAATATGTCCATGGCGTTTGGCCCGCTTATCCAATCCGGGACCCTCGGAATAATAACCGTTATTGTCCGTCTGCCAATAGTATACAATCACATCCTTTGCAGGTGTTTTCCCGTCCAGGTGAAAAACGGTGCCGGTTATGACCAGCTTCTGTCCTTTTTCAAACCAACCGGCACTGGTACTTACCGAAGTGATGTCTTCGGGCATACCTATATACATCAGTTCACAGCTCTCGCAGCCACCCCCAACTATCGCTTTTTTGTCGGTTTCGGCTACCCTGGCATTCTGCCCGTTACAGGTTCCAAAGGACAAAAGAACGACCATTAGATTGCAGAAAACAAATATTTTCATGAGAAATCATTTTCTACAAAGATGGCGGGACAAACAACTGATTTTCAAATGAAATAGGGCAAGATGAGTCTATTTTAGGGCAAGCTGATGTTGTTTATACAATACCTGTTTGAAGGGTTTTGCGAAATTCCGGCTCACCCGCAAAACCGTATTGTCGGAAAGTGTAACATCATAATCGCCATTCTGCCTGGATTGAATGGATCTAATTTTCCGGATGTTAACAATATGTGACTTATGAATACGAACAAACTGATTGGGATCCAACCGGGCTTCTAATTCCCGCAGGGTTTCCGTATGCAGATATTTTTTTTCCGAGTGATAAATGCCCACATAGGGAGAATTCGCCGAAAAATAAAGAATATCATCCACCTGCAGCAGCAGCTTTTTGTTATTGTGGTCCGCCACCAGAATGGTTCGTATAAACTCTTTCTTCCTGTCAACTTCAGTTGCCCCAGCCATCCGCACCCGGCTTTTATTCGCCCATATGGTCAATGACACCATTGAAAATCCATAAATAATAACAGTCTTAATGAAATAGGCCGACATCCCGTAGTTGAACGTCTGCCAGTAATCAAATGTATATCCGTAAAACGTCCTTGAAATAATCCAGACCAGGGCCGGGTACAGAAAGGTATGTACGCCAATGGCAGCACCAACCGCAAGCCATTTTATTTCCATCCTGTTCGTCTCATTTACAATTCTTAGAACAAGAGGCAGGAATGGCAGAAAAAGCAACCAGTAGGAACTAAACAAAAGAGACTCAGAGATATAAAAGGAGCTGTTCCGAAACAAAGTGTACAAGTAATCCAGCAGCACATTTGCGGCAAGCAGCAAAAGAATGCCAAACAATAAAGCAATGGTCAGTTTTGACCTGGTCAGAATGTTTTGATATAGTTGCTGGGTTGCCAAAATAGCGCGTTTAAAACATGCCGTATAAATTTAATATTTTTACCCGATAAACTCCCCTGCTGATCAAGGATCAGGGTTCCTCTCAGCTGGTTATACCGCAATTTTGCTATAAATTTGACATTATGAGAATGACCGTAATGCTTTAATATCCTTATCAAGCTTAGTTCTTAAGCAATGCGCTTTCTTCCGACAAAGCGTACTTCCCTACTATTCCTGTTTCCTGCAAACAATTTTGAAACCCATCCACCTGCGACTTGCATTTTGACGGGGTGGTTATAAACTTTTACGTAATGTCAGATACACTCAATCAAAAGGATATAGAGCATTTCATTTACAATGGTTTTGTTCGTATTGAGGACGCATTTTCCAGGGAAACTGCGGATGCAGCATTGGATATTCTTTGGAGCGAACTTCCCTGTGAGAGAACCAATCCATCCACCTGGACGGAACCTGTAATCCGTTTGGGGATGTACACGAATGAACCTTTTGTTCAATCCGTCAACACACCAAGGCTACATAGTGCATTTAATCAGTTAATTGGCAGAAACAAATGGATTCCCTGTCGGAATGTTGGGACCTTCCCCGTAAGGTTTCCTTCTCTTAAACAGCCGAATGATACCGGGAAGCATGTTGATGTAAGTTTTCCGGGCAGGGATCCCCACAACTATTTCGAATGGCGTGCCAACATTAAGTCAAAAGGCCGGGCCCTTTTAATGCTGGTATTGTACTCAGATGTTTCAGAAAACGATGCTCCTACAATTATTTATGAGGGCTCTCATATTGATGTCGCCAAACTACTATCTACGGAAGGCGATGCCGGGCTTTCTTTTATTGAACTTGCGGGCAGACTGAATGAATTGCCTGAAAGAAAAACAACCTATGCAACTGGCAAAGCCGGCACCGTTTATCTATGTCACCCGTTTTTGGTTCATGCTGCCCAGGCACACAGGGGAAGCATGCCCAAATTTATGGCCCAACCGCCCTTGTTGTTACGGGACGAGTTATGTATTTCAGACGGAGAGACCTGCTATTCTCCCGTCGAAAAAGCTATCCGCCTGGGTGTAGGGGGGACCATTAGTTAAGCAATAAATAAATAGGCTGGTTTCCTGCAGCCTATTTATTTATTACCTCGTTCAACCTTTCGATCTTATCATGTTTCGACAAAGTCAGACGCACAACAGAATCCTCCGCAGCCGATAAATTATGTGGTATTCCACCATCTAGAGCGATAATATCACCATCGTTCATGGAAAATTTTTTATCCTGAACACCTAATTCAATTTGACCTTTCAAGACATGTATCAAAATTGGATAGGGTGTTTGATGCTCCTTCATCACTTGTCCCTTTTTCAAAAGAATCCGTATCTCTTTTGAAAAGGATGTTTCAACAATAACTTTCGTCTTTACACGATCCTCATCAAACTCAATTGCTTCACTAAAAGATTGCTTATCCATAAATTCTGTTTTATACCAACGTACTACCACAGCTGTTCGACAATCAAAGTTAACTGTTTCCTATTTCTCATCTAAGATTCCCCACTATTTGTTTACACAAGGGTGCTTGTTAAGTTGAAATAACACTAACCCAATTGTCAGAGGCTACTCGTTGCCGCTGTTTTGGCAGGTAACTTTTGTACGTTCGTAATTCCTGGATTAAACTGTCCTTTATCTCATCGGCGGTCCAACGATTTCAGATTTGTATTTCCGGTAAACTGCTTGCATGGCTTTCATATCGGGCATACCTTCTCCCGGCAGCAACCGGCCCATTTCAGCAAAATAATTTTCCAATCCCTTGCCAGGTAATATACCTACTAACAAGGTGCCAGATGTTTCACCATTGTAAGTAAAACAATGTTTAACTCCCCTTGGAATAAACAAACTGTCTCCATTTACTAATGAGACAATATCTTCATCCAACTGAAACAGGAACCTGCCATCTAAAACACAAAAAAACTCATCCATCTCATGATGCAGATGTAAAGGAGGGCCGAAGCCTTTTTTGTTATTGGTGCTGATAAATACTGATAGGTTGTCATCCGTGTCACTACTCAGCAGCTTGAAATCAATAGGTGCATCTGCAATTGTTATTCTTTCGCTGTAACGGGTTTCCAGCGCTTTTACTTTGAAGGCTTTTTTGGATGGAACACTTTGAGAAAATGCAGGCTTTCCCAGGCTTGTGGCAACTAAGGCAGACAATGTGCCTTGAAGAAAATAACGGCGTTTCATTGTAGTTTGTTTTGATCGGTGATTGATAGTAAAACAAATCTACTTTCATCCGAAATCGGGTGGGTGGTAAAAAATCCGCAAGCTTTATCCGATGCCCAAAATCCTTTCGGGGGAACGGGCTTGTGCCTGGAGCAAAGAGGTGGGCGTTAAACCTGCAAACTCCTTGAAATCTTTCACAAGGTGCTGGTAGTCATGATAACCTGCTTCCAAAGCAATACTTAACCAGTCAACATTGGGATTTCTGTCTTTAAACTGATAGGCGTTGTAAAAACGGGTGATGCGTGCGAAGAGTTTAGGTGTGATCCCTGTTAATCGGATAAACCTGCGTTCAAACTGGCTAATAGACAGACAGGCCTCGCCAGCCATTTTTTCGATCGTCCAGGCATGTGGACTTTCGGAGATCAGACGGGCAACATAATCAATAGGATGATGG
>DATCJQ010000199.1:0-4174 GCA_036562745.1 Flavihumibacter sp. | reverse complement strand
GAGTGCCCTGATCCACCGCAGCCGTGCCAATGATTTTGGAAGAAAACTTTGTGAAAAGCTGAAAGAACTGCTTCCCAAGCAACAGTTCCTGATTGCGATCCAGGCAGCTATCGGTGCAAAAATCGTGGCCCGCGAAAATATCAGCGCAATGCGTAAGGATGTAACCGCCAAATGTTATGGGGGTGATATCAGCCGTAAACGTAAGCTGCTCGAAAAACAGAAAGAGGGTAAAAAACGGATGCGTCAGATCGGATCCGTAGAAGTACCGCAGGAAGCATTTCTGGCAGTGCTGAAACTAGACGACTAGAACAGCGACTCGGGGGAAGAGGATCTGCCTACCAGGGCATCCGCAGCCTCGGTTTTACCACCGCCCACAAGCTCAGCCAGAACCGGCTTTTGAACACCAGCGACTGTAATGGTATATGGATTACCAGCGTAATCAATGTGCCCGCAACCAGCTGAACAAAGGATGGAAGCATCCAGCGTTCCGTAAGCCGGTAGCTCAACCAGGCGATGGGGAACACAGTTAGGGTAGCCAGTATTTCCATCCATTGATCCCGTTTAATTCTGAAATAGCGTCGCGACAGAATCATCGCCGACACGAGCACCAATACTTCTGTGGTAACGATGGCCCAGGCAGCACCATCCGTGAACCAGATCGGAATCAGCACCAGATTCAATACAAAGGAAACGAGATTGGCCGCGATAAACAGTTTCACCAGTGCGGCCTCCTTATGATGCACCAGGAATACCTGGAGGCTGAAGAAATCGTGCAGGGGCACGATCAACCAGAGGAGTGCAAATACCTGGAGGATGGGCACCGAGGGGAGATACTGTTCACCCGAAACGAAAAAAATCACGGGCTTGGCAAAAACCAATAACATGGCCGAGATGGGAAAACTGAGTTGCACGGTCATCAGCAAACTATCGGTCTGCAGGCTTCTGTTTACATTATTCCGGAACAGCTTCACGAAGATCACCACAGAGGCTGCGGTGAAGAAGTTGAGACCAATCCGCACGATCTTTGCTCCCACGGTGTAATACCCAAGTTCCTCCACCCGCCCGGTTCGCGCCAGGATCAGGGTATCAAAAGTGAAATAAGTGGTGTTCAGAATGCCGAGCAGGGCAAAGGGCCAGAGCGATCTGATCAGACTCAGAAAAAGTTCCTTATCCCATTTCCAGCGACTGAAAAGCGAACGTATCTGGTAAACCGCCACGCCGGAAATAAAAGTGTAATTGAAAGCAGAGATCACGATATAGATGATCAGATGTTCTGGTTTGCGTACGAAAATCAGTGCGGCAGCCAGCACCAGCAACCGCGATATCAAGGCACGCTCGAGCAGGAATCGAAACTTTTCCTGCGACTGGAAATACCAGTCCATATGCAGGCGATGAATCACCATGATGTATGCATAGAGAAGCGTAATGGATGCGCCGGCAATCTGGATCGGTTTGCTGTACACATACACGAGATACATGATCATACCGAAAACGGCCATCATCACGTTAATCAGCAACAGGTGCAGCACGATATTCGCCTGGCCGGCATCCCCAACGGCCGATTTACTCAGTTGGCGTAGGCCGTAATACTGCACCCCAAATGCAGACAATACGATCACCACCTGCATCAGTGATTCATAGTATCCGATGACACCATATCCCTCAGGACCCAGGGTTCGGGTCATGTAGGGAAATAAAATCAGAGGAAACAGGATGTTGACAGCAGTATTGCTATACTGAAGCAGCAGCTGTCTGAATGGTATCTTAGTTTGATTGTCCGCCACCCGATTTTTTCGGTTTGGGTTTGTTTTTTTCCGCTTTCTCGAGGTTTTTTCTGGTTCGTTCTTCCAGTTTCTTCTCGTTTATATTGCCGTCCTTATCACGAATGGCATCTTCCATAGGCGCATTTCCAAGGAGGGGATCGATTTTTTTGAATTCATCCGGAACATCCGTGAATACTTTGGGTACGTGCACCCACATACCGTCCTTCCACTGGAAGCCTTCAAAATCACCATCGGGTATATAGGTTTCCGGACGATGCGGTTCCTCGGTTTCAGAAATCAGGTGATCCACAATCACCATATCCATTTCACTGTTGTAATTGAAAGTGGTACTGGCTTCTTTTTTGTATTCGATCAGGTAACGGTGCAATATCTGCTCCTTCGAAGCAGTATCGTGTTTAACGCGGAAAAAATTGCCACCGAAAACGGGTTCGCCGGTGCGGTCGTCAAAACTCAGCACTTCCATCCATTTTCGGTTACTCCCCACCGTGTATCCGTCAAACCCGAGCAGGGTATAATAGTTCTTACCCTTCCAGGTTTTCTGAATCACTTTGTAATAGATAGCACCGATCCAGTTCTGGCGGCTGCGAACAGAATCCAGCGGCCTGGACGTAAACATGGAAGCGTCAAACAGCGGATACAGTTTCAATGAACCGTCTTTGGTGTTCATCTGGATCGCGCCTTTCTGATAATAGAAATATTCGTCTTTTTTCAGTTGCCAGGTAAAGATCCGGAAACTGCTGTCGGGCGCGTAAAGGCGTGAAACTGTTTCCAGCGAATCGAAGGGGTAGTGGAAGGAATGCGGAATCTGCAAAGTGCGGACAAGCGTGCGTACAAATGCGCTGTCACTCAGAAAACGTTTTCCGGGCGAAAGAGCATTGATCATGCTATCGGCATATACGCGCAAACTGTCTTCACGGGCCTGCAACTCCCGGAGATATTTGGGAGCCGGTCCGGGCTGAGCCTGCACGCTGGTCAGCGCCAGCAGAACGATGAGAATTACCAGTAGTTTCTTCATAATATTCAGACTCGGCTAAGTTACCAAATTCATACCGCCTCCAGCGCAAGCGAAAAATTTAACAGGTCCTTGCAGACCATATCGATGGCCGGATGGGGGAAGGGCTGATCGGGATGGGTGGTTAATACAAATACGGTTTTCATCCCGGCGTTGCGGCCGAAAAACATATCGCTCAGATTATTTCCCACCATCACCGATTTGCTAAAATCAATATCGGGAAAATCCTTTTTTGCAAGGAATGCCATACCGGGCTGGGGCTTGCGGTTGGGATGATCGTTATCCAGTGAGCTGCAAAAATAAAACGCATCAACCGTTCCGTTCATTTTTGCGAGTTCAGACTGCATGTGCGCATGAATATCGTGCAGATCCTGTTCTGTCATCAATCCTTTTTCGATGCCCCGCTGATTGGTAACAATGATGATGCGTCCGAAAATCTTTTTGAGACGCTGCATGGCTTCCGGAACGCCTTCATAAAACCTGAACTCGCCCGGGTTGTAAATATAGTCGTCGACCTTCTCGTAATTGATCACGCCATCGCGGTCGAGAAAAAGGGTCCAGCTTTTATCCGGTTGAATTTTTTCCATCAGGCAAAATAGGCGGCTTCTACCAACTCACAAATAATATGACCAATCAGGATATGGCTTTCCTGGATGCGCGGCGTTACGTTCGAGGGCACGTTCAGCAGGATATCACTCAGTGGTCTGAGCTGTCCACCTTTTAAACCGGTGAACCCAATGGTGCTGATTTTTCGCTCCCTCGCCACTTCGAAGGCTTTCAAAATATTGGGGGAATTACCCGATGTGGAGAGGCCGATCAACACATCGCCTTCTTCCATGATGCCCTCCACCAGGCGGGAATAAATATCGTCGTAACCGTAATCATTGGCCACGGCTGTCAGGTAAGATGTATTGCAATGGAGCGCTTCGGCGGGCAGCGCCTTGCGGTTAAGGTAAAAACGCCCGCTGAATTCTGCCGCCAGATGCTGGGCATCGGCAGCGCTGCCACCGTTACCGCAGAAATAAATGCGTTTTCCATTTTGCAGTGCCGCCAGCACCAGGTTGGCAGCGGCTTCGATGCGATCGGTCCATTCCGGATCCTGCAAAATGGTCTGCTTAACTTCGATGGATGCCTGAATGCATTCCTGTATTTTGTTTCTCATCCTCAATCGTTTAATCGTTCAAATAATCCTTCTATCTGAGAAATAAAAACTTGCCAGCTCAGTTCCTGCTTCTTTTGGCGAATATGGGGTCTAAAATGCTCTTCGCCAAATTCAAAATAACGGGTGATGGCATCCGCCAGCGAAACGGGTTCCGGTTCCGCAATCAGTCCTGTTTTTCCGTCTTCCACATAGTCGGGTAATCCGCCTACACGGGTC
>DATCJQ010000177.1:0-22436 GCA_036562745.1 Flavihumibacter sp. | reverse complement strand
CTGCCGGGGCGTAGGGTCTGTCATAAATGAATGATAAAAAGGAGTGGTAAAAGAATTTGGAACTTATGTTATTTTGATGTAATATTGATATCATAATAATATCAGATGGAAAAGATCATTAAACCTATGTCGGGATTCATGTCCCTGATTCTGACTATCCTTTTACTGGTGATTTCAGCCGCATTGTTTGTAAACAGCAAAGGCAATGGGTGGATGATCACCCTGGCGATTATCGCATTGTTTTCAGCATGTTTTTTATCGGCCGGATTGATCGTGATTTCGCCTAACCATTCCCGTGTGTTAACCTTTTTCGGAAAATATGTGGGTACGGCCAAGGAAAACGGATTGTTGTTTGTGAATCCGCTTTATACCAAGCAGAAGATATCTCTGCGGGCGGAGAATCTGGAGAGTTCCCGATTGAAAGTGAATGACAGCATGGGTAATCCCATTGAAATTGCTGCCGTTATTGTATGGCGCGTGGCAGACACCTACAAAGCTGCATTCGAGGTGGAGGATTATGAACAATATGTAAAAGTGCAGAGCGAAGCGGCGATACGGCACCTGGCGACCAGTTTTCCCTACGACCATTTTGAGGATGAAAATGCCAGCATTACGTTGCGTGGAGGGGGAGAGAAGGTGAATGAGCTGCTCGAAAACGAATTAAACGATCGCCTGGCTCCGGCCGGAATCCATATCATCGAAGCGCGAATCAGCCACCTGGCCTATGCGCAGGAAATTGCTGGTGCCATGTTGCAGCGTCAGCAGGCTACGGCCATTGTGGCTGCCCGTACCAAGATCGTGGAAGGTGCGGTAGGTATGGTGGAACTGGCTTTGGAATCTTTGTCCAGGAAAGAGATCGTTCATCTCGACGAGGAGAAAAAAGCGGCCATGGTCAGCAATCTGATGGTAGTGCTCTGCGGTGAGAAAGCGGCCACCCCTATTCTGAATACCGGAACGCTGTATCAGTAAAAGCCAACCGTTCGAGATAAAGGGTATAATCCAATTAGAATTCATGAAATAAACCGAAGTGGCAGACAAGAAAAATTTTATCCTGCGACTGGATGCCGATATTTATAAGCTCCTGGAAAAATGGGCAGCTGATGAGTTCCGAAGTGTAAACGGGCAACTGGAGTGGATCATCTATCAACAGTTAAAAGCGGCGGGTCGCCTGGGAAATCGGGAACCCAAACCAGCCAGGGGGAAAAAAGACAATTAAATCATACAAAAAAGGAGGCCAGATGGCCTCCTTTTTACTGCAATATGCTATCAGAGATTAGAATCCTTTTTTGTCTTTGTTCTCCTGCGCTTTCTGCATCGGAGTGATACCTGTGCTTTGTCCGCGTGCAGCCTGCTTCAATTTGTAAAGCTGGAACTTGCTCGGAGCGGCGATATTACCCCAGGTATTATTGCTTTCATCGATGTCGGCAGTTTCGCGCATCGGGTCGAGCCTGATGGATTTCACTTCTTTATCCTTGATATACACTTTTGTCACACGGTTCTCATTCTTCCGCCAGATTTGGGCAGGAATGCGGTCGATTTCCGTGGTGCCGTCAGTGTACGTAAATTCAACGATAATCGGCATTACCAGTCCGCCTTTGTTGGCAAAAGCGATTTCATAAATATGCTTGTTGGCATATTTGGATTTAATGGCATCATCGGCCGTTTCTACGTTCACGTTGCTGGGAACCTGGTAAGTGGTGGTATCATAAGGCTCAATACCACGGGCATATCTCCAGTAGAAATCGCGCAGGGTGGTGTCGCGATCGGTTTCAAACACGATATTCTTGTCTTCGCGGTTTCTGATTTTGGAAATATCTTCAAAATCGTTCAGCTGCGGTTTGGCAAGCTTCATCGGACGGGTTGCATTGGCCTGTGCAGGTACAGTAGCAAACTCGGGTTTCAGGTAAATTACAGTATCGATGGCAATATCAGTGGCATCGGTGCTGTAGAACCAACCTCTCCAGAACCAGTCCAGATCTTCACCGCTGGCATCTTCCATGGTACGGAAGAAATCAGCCGGAGTGGGGTGTTTGAACGCCCAGCGACGTGCATACTCTTTAAAGGCGAAGTCGAAGAGCTCACGACCCATGATGGTTTCACGCAGAATGTTCAGACCGGTAGCGGGCTTGGCATAAGCGTTGGGACCAAACTGAACGATGTTTTCACTGTTGGTCATGATGGGCTCCAGCTGGTCTTTGGGGAGCTTCATGTAGTCAACGATTCCGAAAGCCGGACCCCGACGGCTGGGGAATTTGTTATCCCACAGTTCTTCGGTGAGGTATTCCACAAAGGTGTTCAGGCCTTCGTCCATCCAGCTCCATTGACGTTCGTCGCTGTTTACGATCATCGGGAAGAAGTTGTGACCCACTTCGTGGATAATCACCCCAATCATTCCGTATTTGGTGCTTTCGCTATAGGTTCCATCGGGAGCAGTACGTCCGTAGTTGAAACAGATCATCGGATATTCCATACCGTTGGCAGCTTCCACACTCTGTGCCACCGGGTAGGGGTAGGGAATAGAGAACTTGGAATAAGTGCGGATGGTATGAGCCACTGCCTTGGTAGAGAAGGGACGATAGAGTCCGTATGCTTCCTTACCATAGAAACTCATACACATGATTTTCTTACCCTCAACCGTGGTGGGCATGGCGTCCCAAACGAATTTGCGGCTGGAAGTCCAGGCAAAGTCACGCACGTTATCGGCTTTGAAGATCCAGGTTTTCTTGGCAGTGCTTTTTGATTTTTCTGCTTTTTTGGCCTCTTCCAGGGTCACGATTTCCACCACATCCTTGGCGTTTTGTGCTTTTTGGTAGCGGGCCAGTTGAGTGGGAGTAAGCACCTGCTGATAGTTCAGGCATTCACCGGTTGACCCTACAATGTGATCAGCAGGAACGGTCATCTGAACCTTGAAGTTTCCGAAAGTCAGGGCAAATTCCCCGCGGCCGGTAAACTGGTGGTTTTGCCATCCCTGGAAATCGCTGTACACACAGAGACGGGGATACCATTGGGTGATGGTGAACAGATGGTTGCCATCTTCCGGGAAAAATTCATAACCACCGCGACCGCCGGACTTCATACGGTCGGTGATTTTGTAGTTCCAATCGATTTTAATGATGAATTTCTGACCGGGCTTCAGTGCAGTGGGAAGATCCACGCGCATCATGGTTTTATTGATGGTGTATTTCAGCGGCTTACCGGTTGCATCAGTGAGCTTGGTGATGTTTACACCATAATCATTTTTCTGGGGAGTCATGCGATCCAGCTGCATGTCCACCGCCTGCTTGCCGAGGCTGGTGGCATCCTGGTAGTTGGCGTTCCGATCTGAGCTGTGCTCATTTTCGTCGAGCTGGAACCAGAGATAGGTCAGTTCATCCGGAGAGTTATTGAAATAAGTGATGGTTTCACTGCCGGTTAAACGCAGCTTTTCTTCGTCCAGTTCACACTTGATATCGTAATCAGCGCGCTGCTGCCAGTACTTGGGACCGGGAGCGCCACTTGCCGTACGATACTCATTGGGCGTGGGTAAAATGGTACCCAACTGCTCAAACTTGTTGCCGTGATTAGAGCCGGGATTGTTCTGGATATTCTGGGCACTAGCCGATCCAGCCAACAATACGCTCCACGCTAACAGGATTTTTCTCATGATATTCTATTGCTGTTTGAATTGTTCCCTTTTTTTCAGGGATCCGCTCGATGGCAATCTTCAAGGCGAAGAGCAAAATAAAAACGGACCACCCCGCGATCCACCAGCGCTGGGGGATCTTCAGCTTCTCTACAAAAATAAAGGTTAGCACCAATACTACCGCCACTACCAGTAACTGTCCCACCTCGATACCAAGATTAAATGCCAGCAGATGACTGGTGAGGTTTTGTCCGCCTTCCAGGTCGAGCAGTAAATTAGCATAGGCCAGACCGTGAATCATTCCGAAAAAGAGGGCAAAAAAATAGATTACCGGCAGTTTTTCAGTTTTGGTTCCGGGTTTGTATAAAAGGTTATTAAGCGCGGTTCCTGCAATGGTGAGGGCTATCAGGAATTCAATCCAGGGTACAGCCACCGTAATATAACCCAGCACACTTAATACCAGGGTAAGACTGTGACCAATTGTAAAGGCGGTGACCAGGATGGCCACTTTTTTCCAGTCTGCCAGGCGATATCTTAAACACAGGGCAGTTACGAATAATATGTGATCCAGGGCATCCCAGGTGAGAATATGTTCAATTCCCAGCCCGAAGTAAAGGTTAAAATCCTGCATAATCCAGAAAGGTTACAAAATAAAACAGAGTTTTGTCCCGAAAAAATAAAATTGTTCAATGGCGACTATTCTGTTTAAATGGATTTTGATAGCCACCCTGGCTGTGAACTGGCATCCCTTTTATGTTGGTGTAACCGAAATTAACCATAATAAGGAGGAGAAAACCCTGGAAATCAGTGTGAAGCTGTTTATCGATGATTTTGAGAAAGCGCTGAATGCCCAATATAAAACAACCGTGGATCTGGCCAATCCCAAAAACCAGGAACAGAACGATCGAATGGTATCCGATTATATTCAGAAAAACCTTCAGATGAAGGTGGATGGCCAACTGGTGGATCTGCATTTTGTTGGCTACGAAAAGGAAAGGGAAGCTGCCTGGTGTTATCTGCAGGTGAACGAAGTCACTGAACTGAAGAAGCTGGATATAAATATGAGTTTACTGTATAATGTACTCGATCAGCAAATTCATCTGATCCATATCCAGGCCAACAATCAACGCAAGAGCGGGAAAATTATGTATCCGGTAAAGTTGTTCAGTGCGGCTTTTAATTAATCATCATCATCCATTCCTTCGCGGATATCCTGCGAGATGGTTACCAGAATCTTATCGATGCGCAGTGAATCCATGTCCATGATTTCGAAGCGGAACCCCTTCCATTCCATGGTGTCGCCGGTTTGGGGAATTCGTTCCAGTTTGTGGAGTATGAATCCTGCCAGGGTATTGAATTCGTGTTCGCCCTCGTTCATCCAGTCGGTCATTTCGAATCGCGATAAGAAATCGTAGAAGGGAATCTGTGCATCCACGAGGTAGGATCCGTCTTCGCGTTTGATGATTTCATAGTCGTCGATATCGGCCTGCGGCAGATCACCCACAATGGCTTCCAGTATATCGTTCAGGGTGATCATGCCCTGCACCGAACCGTATTCATCCACAATAAAGCAGGAATGGGTCTGACTCTCCTTGAATTTCTCCAGCACGCGGTAGGCCGTATTATTTTCCGGCACAAACATCGCGGGCTTCATGATATGCTTGAAAAGGGTGAGATCACTGGTAATATAAAGATCCTTGATCGACACCACGCCCTTGATTTCATCGATATCGCCATCGCAAATCGGGTAGATGGAATGAGGTTCCTTTATGATTTTCTCTTTGATGGATTGTTCGTTGTCGTTCACATCAAACCAGATGATATCGCTGCGGTGCGTCATCAGCGAAGTGATGTTGCGGTCGCCGAGGTGAAACACCCGCTCGATGATTTCCTGTTCTGCTTCCTCGATGGCTCCCTGTTCGGTACCCTCGTTGATAATGGCTTTGATTTCTTCTTCCGTTACATGCGACTCGTTGGGCTTTACTCTGAGTAATTTGGTAAGGCCGTTGGTGGACTTACTCAGTAACCAGATGAAGGGGTGCGTGGCCAGGCTGATCACCCGCATGGGGCCCGCCACCAGTTTGGCAATACGTTCGGGATTTGACATGCCGATCCGTTTGGGAAGGAGTTCACCCAGCACCATACTGAAATAGGTCAGCACCACCACCACCAGGGCGGTGGCCAGTCCGTTGGCATAAGGGGCAATGGAGGGAAAGCGGCGGAAAAATTCGCGCACATCATTGGTTACCGTATCGCCCGAAAAAATACCGGTCAGGATACCGATGAGGGTGATACCTATCTGAACAGTAGACAGAAAAGTGTCGGGATGATTTGCCAGGGCCAGGGCTTCTTTTGCCTGCGCATCGCCTTTTTGTGCCTGCGCTTCCAGCCTTGCTTTGCGTGCCGAGACCAACGCGATCTCAGCCATGGAAAAAATACCGTTTAATAAAATAAGACCAAGTATTATAAAGATCTCAATCATGTCATTTAGTTAGACTGTTGCCGGTTGAGGCAACCCAATATTTTTATTGAAGATACTACTCATTCCATAACCAAGAAATGTGCCCAGTAATCCACCCGCCAGTATATCCAGGGGATAATGCACACCCACATATACCTGGGCATAGGAAACCAGCGCGGCAAAACCGAACAAAACATAAATCCATGTGCCAATATGGTTACGGAGCGAAAAGCATATAAACGCCGCAAGCCCGAAATGGTTGGTGGCATGCGAAGAGGTGAAACTGCTGCTGCGGGGACAGTACTGAACGAAAAAACGGACCTGGTCGATCAGTTCCATGTCACGGCAGGGACGCAGGCGGATAATATTGTTTTTGATCAGGTTACTGCTTACCTGGTCGGTAATGGCAACCGTACATACGGCGAAAAGGATCCACCAGCCACCTTTTTTCCCGAAATTGGTCAGCGCCAGCACGATGAAAAAAAGATAGAGGGGCACCCAGAACACGGTTTCGCGTATGTGCTGGAAAAGAAAGTCCAGCCCCGGTGTATGCCAATGGCCATTGATCAGAATAAGTAATTTCTTATCTAGCTCAATGAGCCGGTGAAAAAATTCCATAATTGTTACAACTTACACAAAAATAGGTAGTTAGTAAGTATTAAACTGTTATGTTTAAATTATTGCGAAATTTGCGCCCATGTCGCGGATTTCGCCCCTACTTCGTTGGATACTTTCTGTTAGTATCTTTTTATTGCTTGTAATGACGCTGGCCAGAATGGTTTCCTATTCGGTATTTGCTGTGCCGGATAAGTCCGACGGTTCCATCCTGCCCACTTTCTGGCTGGGTTTCCGCTACGATGCGCGGGCGGTTGGCATTCTCGCCCAGGTGATGCTGATCCTGGGTTCCATCCCCGTATTGAATCCTTTCCGGAACAAGGCCGCGCAAAAAATCTGGACCTGGGTACTCGGATTGGTATTCCTGGGTGTGATTCTTTTTTTCGTCATCGATTTTCTGCATTTCCGATACCTGAACCAGCGACTCAATGCCAGTGCCCTCGGTTTTCTGGAGGATGCCGGTATTTCCGCCAGCATGGTTTGGCAAACCTATCCGGTTGTTCGTTTGGTCCTGGCCGTTATTCTGTTCACCTGGTTATTGGTACGTGGACTTAAATGGATTTTCCGTTGGGTGGAAAAGCAGCCCTATCGTCGCTTACCGCGGTTGAACTGGGCCTTTCCGATCGTCTTGTTTCTGATCCTCGCGGTGGCAATATTCGGCAGAGTGGGACAATACCCCCTGCGCTGGAGTGATGCCTTCAATCTCGGTTCCGATTTCAGGGCCAATATTGCGCTGAATCCCCTGCAGTCGTTTTTCAGTTCACTCAGCTTCAGAACCTCTTCCTTTGATCAGGCTGCTGTTCGCGAGGGTTATACCCAACTGGCCGACTGGCTGGGTGTGGAGGAGAAAGACAGCACCCGCCTGAATTTTCATCGCCATGTGCAACCCGATACCATCGCTAACTGGACAGGGGAGGGCACTCCGAATATCATCCTGGTGATTTGCGAATCCTTCAGCGGGTACAAAAGTTCGATGTGGGGAAGTCCGCTTAACACAACGCCTTATTTCGCCTCGCTTTGTAAGGAAGGATTGTTTTTTGATAACTGCTTCACACCCACCATCGCAACAGCGCGCGGGGTTTGGGCAACCCTCACCGGAATTCCGGATGTGGAACTGGTAAAAACGGCCAGCCGCAACCCCATGATGGTGGATCAGCACACTATTGTCAACGATTTTAAACCGCACAAGAAATATTATTTCATCGGGGGAAGCACCAGTTGGGCCAATATTCGCGGTATCCTGAATAATAATATCGAGGGATTGAAGATCTTCGAAGAAGGCGACTATCCCGTTCCCAAGATCGATGTGTGGGGGATCAGCGATAAACACCTTTTCCTAGAGGCCGACAAGGTGCTGGATAAGGAGAAGGAGCCCTTTTTTGCCATCATTCAAACCGCGGATAATCATCGTCCCTATACCATTCCCGAGGAAGACCGGGAGGCACTCGGACTGGTTGATTACCCGCTCGACACGTTGCGCAAATATGGATTTGAATCCAACGCAGAATTGAATGCATTCCGGTATACGGATTACTGTTTCAAAGCATTTATGGAGAAAGCCAAATCCAGTTCCTATTTCGGGAATACCATTTTCGCCTTTGTGGGGGATCATGGAATTGCAGGGAATGCAGGTCCGCTTTTCCCCGAATCCTGGACAAAAAATTCTCTCTCATCCAACCACGTGCCGCTGCTTTTTTATGCACCGGGTAAAATTCCTGCCAAACGCGTGCATGATGTAGTGTCGCAGTTGGATGTATTGCCTACACTGGCGGGACTGGCAAATATTCCGTATAACAATACGACGCTCGGTCGCGATGTGGTGAAAGCCCATTTTTCGGGACAGGGCTCGGAGAATCGGGCCTTTATACTGGATATCAACAACAAGAACCGGGGCATGATTCACAACAACTATTATTACAGCCGTTCGCTCAAAGGCAAAGCAAGCTGGATGGAATGGGCCGATTTCAGCCAGCCTGAAAGCGGTGAAAAGCCATCAGCCGACTGGTATGAATGGTGGTCGAAGACCTATTTCGAAACAGCCCGTTATATGCTGCTGAATAACAAGAAACAGGCGGTCAAATAATTGGATGGTACGCATTGGGCGATATGCATTGGGCGGTACGCGTCAGTCAGGGCATTGGTCAGGAGGGGTTACTGATTTTCTTCGCGAGTATAATCATGCGCGGCGAACGGTTCAAATCGTAGGGGCCGAGCAGATAATCGCCGTATACCTCCTGGATTTGCAGGTTTTGAAACGCCAGCATTTCGGTCATATCTCCCAAGGTATATTTAGCAGCCTGTTCGGTGTAGATAGCCGGTTCTTCCAGCGAGGGATCGATCACTTCAATTTTCTTATGGAAAAAATTTTCATCGAACCACTTGGTGATATTGTACTGCACATCGCCGATTAGTTCTTCCTGCCTTATCTGCAGGTGTTCCTCTACATAATGCACATTGAGATAATCGATCAGAAAATACCCGTCGGGTTTCAGACTCTGAGAGATGGTTCTTAATGCATTGGCGTTTTCGCGGGCAGTGTTAAAGTATCCGAAACTGGTAAAAAAGTTGAAGGCGTAATCAAAATAGTTGATCCAGAAAGGCAGGCGGATATCATGCCGGTAAAAACGGAGCTGATCGCCCGCCAGTTGCTGCGCATTCCGGATATTTTCCTCGGAAAGGTCCATGCCCGTTACGTCAAAACCCAGGGAGGCAAGATACTGCGTAAGCTGGCCTCTGCCGCAGGCTGTATCGAGCAGGCTGGAACCAGCCGGAATCTGAAGTTGTTCAGTCAATCGTTTGATAAAATGCCTTGCCTCATCTTCATGACGCTGGTGGTATAACTTATGGTAATACGGTGAGTTGAACCAGTTGTGGAAAAAATCGATGGCAGGCATTGGAATATTTTTATCAAATGTAACCGGACGAGCCCAAATTTTGAAAAATCTTCATGAATTAGCCTGTTCGCCACAAGGGCAAAACGCTTATTTTTGGAGCCTTAAACCTTTGAACTGTGGCATTGATAAAAAGTATTTCTGGTATTCGTGGAACAATCGGCGGGCAACCTGGTGACAACCTCACTCCACTTGATATCGTACGTTTTGCAGCCGCTTATGGAACCATGTTACTGGAAAACCGTAAGGCGGTGAAAGTTGTAATTGGCCGTGACGGGAGAATTTCCGGAGAAATGGTAAGCCAACTGGTGACCCAAACACTTACGGGACTTGGAATTCAGGTGGTGGATCTTGGACTGAGCACTACCCCAACCGTTGAAATGGCGGTTAAATGGGAGGGGGCTGATGGTGGAATTATCCTCACAGCCAGCCATAACCCCAAAGAATGGAATGCGCTTAAATTGCTGAACGAGGAAGGTGAATTTATTTCCGCTGAAGCCGGTGCCAAAGTGCTGGATCTCGCATCGCGTGAGGCCTTTCAGTTTGCCAGTGTAGATAAATTGGGGGTGGTAACCACCAATGACAGCTATATCGACCGGCATGTTGAAGCCGTAGTAAACTATCCCCTTGTTAATAAGGATGCCATCGCGAAAAAGCAATTCAAGGTCGTGGTGGATGCCGTGAATTCCACCGGCGCCATCGCCATTCCCCGGCTGCTGAGAGCACTGGGCGTGGAGGAGGTGATCGTATTAAACGAGGAAGTAAACGGAAGATTTGCGCATAATCCTGAGCCCCTGCCGGAAAACCTGGTGGGACTGAGTGCCGAGGTAAAAAAACAGGGTGCGTCCTTCGGTATTGCCGTGGATCCGGATGTGGATCGTCTTTGTTTTGTATGTGAAGACGGCAGCATGTTTGGTGAGGAATTCACCCTGGTGGCTGTGGCCGATTATGTACTGAGTCAACGGAAAGGCAATACCGTTTCCAATATGTCATCCACCAAAGCGCTGAAGGAAATCACTCTGGCTCACGGGGGAGAATATTTCCCCTCTGCTGTGGGAGAGGTGAATGTGGTGAAAAAAATGAAGGAAGTGAATGCCGTGATTGGCGGAGAAGGCAATGGCGGTATCATCGTTCCGGATTTTCACTACGGACGCGATGCCCTGATTGGGGTGGGATTGTTCCTGAGCGCCCTGGCTCAGCATAAAAACGGAATCAAATCCTTCCGAAGCCGTTATCCCGATTATTTCATCTCCAAGAATAAAATTGAGCTGGAAAAAGGCGTGAATGTGAAGGAGATCTTCGAGAAGATCCAGAAAAAATACAAAAAACAGCCGATCAATACCGAAGACGGGCTGAAAATTGAATTTGAATCGGACTGGGTGCACCTGCGTACCTCCAACACCGAACCGATCATCCGTATCTATGCCGAAAGCAATTTTGAAACCACCGCCAACAATATTGCGCTGCGCCTGATGCAGGATATCAAGGAATTTCTCCAGTAACCCCAAAACGACCAAAAGTCGAAATATTTTAGGAAATTTGCGGCTCGTCAGGAATGGCGAGCTTTTTTATTTCAACCTAACGCTGTGCAAAGAATATACTTTGATAACGCTGCCACCACACCGCTGGACCCGGCAGTGTTGGAGGCCATGATGCCTTATCTTACTGAAAAATTTGGAAATCCATCGTCCATCTATTCTTATGGCCGCGAAAGCCGCCTGGCCATTGAGAACGCGCGTAAGTCGGTAGCCCGGATTCTGGGGGCACATCCCGCGGAAATCTTTTTCACCTCCGGAGGTACCGAAAGCACCAATACCGCGATTCATGGCGCTATTGAGGACCTCGGCTGCACCCATATTATCAGCTCGCCGCTGGAGCACCACGCCACCCTGCACACGGTGGAATACTGGCATCAGCAACACGGTATCGCCCTAAGCTGGGTGAAACTGGATAAGTTGGGGCATATCGATCTCGATAACCTGAAAGAATTGCTGGCCTCGCATAAAGGACGCAGTTTGGTAACCCTGATGCATGCCAATAACGAAATCGGGAATCTTACCGATCTGCATGCCGTGGGTGAAATTTGCCAGCAATACAATGCCATTTTTCATTCCGACACGGTGCAGACGGTAGGACATTATCCCTTCGACCTGCGTAATACTCCCGTGCACTTCATTAATGGAGCCGGACATAAATTCCACGGACCCAAGGGCGTGGGCCTTCTTTATATCAACGAAAACGTACAGATTAAACCCTTCCTGCATGGCGGGGCCCAGGAAAGAAATATGCGCGCGGGAACTGAGAACCTGTATGGTATTGTGGGATTC
This sequence comes from Flavihumibacter sp., assembly GCA_036562745.1. Taxonomy (GTDB): domain Bacteria; phylum Bacteroidota; class Bacteroidia; order Chitinophagales; family Chitinophagaceae; genus Flavihumibacter. The sequence goes on along the minus strand of DATCJQ010000177.1, from coordinate 10,520 downwards.
GCCAAAGCCCTGGAAATTGCTACCGAACGTTTTGAACAGGATAGTGCCTATATCGGCGGACTGAAAAAATACATGGCAGAAAAAGTGCTGGCCGAAATTCCGGGCAGTTCGCTGAACGGCGATGCCCTGGGTCGCAGTTTGTACACCGTGCTTAATATTTCCTTTCCCAAGACGGAAAAAACGGAAATGCTGCTCTTCAACCTGGATATCGCAGGAATCTGTGCTTCTGGTGGTAGTGCCTGTACCAGTGGTGCTGATCTGGGCTCACACGTGATTCGCGCAATCGACAACAACCCCGATAAAGTAGCCGTTCGATTCTCTTTCTCCCGACATAATACAAGAGAGGAAGTAGATCAGGTTATCGGGAAGCTGAAGACGATGCTTTAATCAATTCGAATAAAAGCTCAGGTTCGTTGGTCGTGATCATGGGGAATTTCTGCCCGAGAAAATATCGCAGATCTTCCTCACTGTTTACGGTCCAAACATTCAGCACCATATTGCGGGCCTTCGCGCTTTGAATCCAGTCGGGATGTTTTCGAAATACGCCATGGTGATAATCGAGTCCCGGCATACCATCCCTGCTCAGCTCCTCCGGAGATTTTTCGCCATTCAGATATTGCAGGTGTGCAGCGGGGTCAAGTTCCTGTACGCGCAACAGGATGGTATAGTCGAAGCTGATATAATTCACCCAAGCCTGGGCACCCAGTTCGTGAACCATTTTCACCACCTCGGTAGCGCGATGTTTTGCACGCTCAGGCCCCTTGCTGGTGGGCTTGATCTCAACAATCAGTTGCGTGCCGTATTGTTGAAGTCCCGCCTGCAAAAAGGATCGCAGGGTAGGTAATATTTCGCCATTGGGCAAACGGGTTGCTGACAGCTCGGCATAGGTATAATCTTCAATGGGTTTGCCATAAAAATCGGGGTCATGATTCACCACCAGCGAATCGTCCTTAGTCATGTGCACATCAAACTCTGTTCCCGCGCAATTCAGACGGAATGCGTGTTCCAGCGATGCAATTGAATTCTCCGGCGTGGCCGATTTTTTCCAGGCTCCCCGATGGGCAATCACCGGGTTCTTATTGAATCTGTCGGCAACAATGGTGAAGGATTTTTCCTCGGCCGCTCCGTTCCGGCGAAAGGATAACCGAACTGTTAAGGCATTCCTTTTTTCCAGCTCCTGACGGCCCCTTGCCGTAAGTTGCAGGCTGTTTTTCTTCCATACAAAGTATTCCTGTCCGCTTACCACTTTTACCTGCTCATACTTCCCATTGATCAGCTGACCAATGGTTGCCTGTCCGGTATATCGGTAACTGGATAAAGTCGCATATCCATCGGGGTTAGTAGATGCCACTGCGTGCAGCAGCGATGTTGAAATGCCGAGCGCCAAAAGAAATGATTTCATATCCCAATTTAAGGAATCTCCTTATTGAATCGCATTATTATTCACTCCTTTTTGACGGTGAATCAGAGCTGCTATTTGATCATGTTTTTGATCTCCTGCAGTTTCAACAAGGCTTCCACAGGTGTCAGGCGATTGATATCGATCCCGTCCAGTGTTTTTCGGATATCCTCGAAGGTTTGGGAATGCACATCAAAGATGGAGAGCTGCATTTTAGGTCCGCCGATCTCTTTCACCTTTTCGTCCAATGCAACGGCTTTGGGACTGTCCTGGCCATTGGAATGAATGGCATGCGACTCGAGCTGATGCAGGATTTCATTGGCGCGATTGATCAGTGATTGCGGCATCCCTGCCATGCGTGCCACATGGATACCAAAGCTGTGCGTGCTTCCGCCGGGAGCCAGCTTGCGCAGGAAGATGATCTTGTTTCCCACTTCCTTGTTGGTGATATGGAAATTGCGAACTCTTTGCAGATTATTCTCCAGTTCGTTCAGTTCGTGGTAGTGCGTGGCGAACAGTGTGAGCGGCTGTTGCGGAATTTGGTGCAGGTGTTCCACCATACTCCATGCTATGGAAATGCCATCATAGGTAGACGTGCCCCTTCCGATTTCGTCCAGCAGGATCAGGCTGCGGCGGGTTACGTTATTAAGGATGCTGGCGGTTTCGTTCATCTCCACCATGAAAGTGGATTCGCCACCACTCAGGTTATCGGATGCTCCTACCCGCGTAAAAATCTTGTCTGTCAGTGGCAGGGTGGCCTGGTTGGCCGGCACAAAACTTCCCATATGCGCCATCAGGGTAATCAGGGCCACCTGGCGTAGCAGGGCACTCTTACCCGACATGTTGGGACCGGTGAGTATGATTATCTGCTGATCCGATTTGTTCAGCACCAGGTCGTTCGAAATATACTGGTCGCCGGGAGCGAGATAGCGCTCAATAACCGGGTGACGGCCCGCTTCGATGCAGAGTTCATCGCCCTCGGTAATAACAGGCTTTTTGTATCCGAACTGAATGGCATTATTGGCGAAACAGATCAGGCAATCGAGGATGGCCAGGATATTTCCGTTGGTCTGGATTGGCGCCAGGAAATCCTGCAGCTCATTCACCAGCGATTCAAAAATGGCCAGTTCCAGTTGCAGAATCTTTTCTTCCGCCCCGGTGATTTTTTCCTCGTATTCCTTCAGCTCGGGCGTGATATAACGTTCTGCATTGGCCAGGGTCTGTTTGCGGGTCCAGCTGGCCGGCACTTTGTTCTTATGGGTATTGGTTACTTCGAGATAGTATCCGAACACATTGTTGAAGCCGATTTTCAGCGAGGGGATGCCTGTTTTGGCCGATTCCTCCTGCTGCAGTTGTACCAGGTATTCCTTCCCGGTGCTGGCGATATTTCGAAGCTCATCCAGCTCGGCATGCACCCCCGAAGCGATATAATTACCCTTGGCCGTGGTGGGAGCGGGGTTCTCCATGATCTCGCGCTGGATCTTTTGCGCGATATAATCACAGGGGTTCAGCGCGCTGCAGAGCCGCCGCAAATATTCATTGTGAGAATCCGCACAGAGTGCCTGGATCTCCTTCACCTGTTGGAGTCCGCGCGCCAGGTGGATGAGTTCACGCGGACCGATTTTCTTCAGTGGGATCTTGCTCACCAGGCGCTCAACGTCGCCGCATAACCGAATATGATGACTGATCTGATTGCGCAGATCGACCTGTGCGATGAAATACTCCACCAATTCCAACCGTTCGTTGATTTTGCCCAGATCCTTCAGAGGAAAGACCATCCATCGCTTCAGCAGACGGGCACCCATCGGCGATACGGTCTGATCAAGCACTTTTAACAGCGAATGTGCATCGCTGTTAGGTGCGCCCAACAGTTCGAGGTTGCGGATGGTGAAGCGGTCCATCCATAAAAAATCGTCACGATCGATCCGCTGCATACTGGAAATATGCTGCAGGTTCGGGTGTTCGGTATCACGCAGATAATGCAGGATAGCGCCCGCGGCTACCAGTCCCAGTGAAAGCTCATCCACGCCAAATCCCTTGAGTGAATGGGTCTGGAAATGTTTGAGCAGTGTTTCCTGGGCGTAGGTGTCCTGGAAGATCCATTCATCCAGCGTGTAGGTATAGAATTTTCCGCCGAAATTCTCCTTGAAAGTCTTCTGCTTGTTGCGCTGGAAAAGCAGCTCGGCAGGTTGGAAGCTTTGTAAAAGTTTATCCGCATATTCGCGATCGCCCTGGGCGATGAAAAATTCACCGGTGGAGATATCGAGGAATGCCACACCGTACTGGTCGTTCTCGGTGAAATACAGAGAGCCCAGAAAATTGTTGGAATGATGTTCCAGCAGTTTTTCGTTGGTGGCGGTACCGGGAGTGACCATTTCCGTAACTCCGCGCTTCACGATGCCCTTGGCCTGTTTGGGATCCTCGAGCTGATCGCAGATGGCCACGCGATAGCCGGCTTTCACCAGTTTATGGAGATAAGTATCGAGGGCATGGTGCGGAAAACCCGCCAGTTCGGAGGAAGAGGCGGCTCCGTTATTTCGTTTGGTGAGCGTGATGCCCAGCACCTGCGATGCGATGATGGCATCCTGTCCGAAGGTTTCATAAAAATCTCCCACCCGAAACAGAAGAATGGCATCGGGGTAACGTTGCTTGATGGCTTTATGCTGCTGCATCAGCGGTGTATCTGCACTGGATTTCGACATAGCCAGCAAATATAATACCTTCCCCTGCATGGCAATTACCGTCAAAACACGGTGGGGAAAAGTTGGGAATCAACGGTATCTTTGCCGCATGCGTAAACTGAGTATGCAGGAGCTGGGCAGGAAATCTGTAGATGAATTTAAAGAGGCGGCCAAGCAACCAATTATTGTGATTTTGGATAATATTAGGAGCATGCACAACGTGGGCAGCGTGTTCCGGACGGCTGACGCGTTTCTGATTGAAGCTATTTACCTTTGCGGTTATACTCCACAACCACCGCACCGGGACATACATAAAACTGCTTTGGGTGCTACGGAGACGGTCAACTGGACCTGGTTTCCCAAGACTGTTGATGCAGTGCAGCAGGCTAAGGAGCAGGGGTATGGTGTTTATGCCGTTGAGCAGGTTACCGATAGTTATTTGCTGAACCGGCTGAGTACCGATCCTGACGAAAAGATTGCGCTGGTTTTTGGAAACGAAGTAGCCGGTGTGGATGCAGCCGTGCTGGAACGCTGTGATGGCTGTATCGAAATTCCGCAGCTGGGCATGAAACATTCTTTAAATGTGTCCATCGCGGCGGGCATCGTTCTTTGGGAACTGGTGCGGCAAAAAATATAATTAACTATGTCAACCGTAAAGAATTACCTGAGTCTTATCAAATTCAGCCATACGATCTTCGCCATGCCCTTTGCGATGATCGGGTTTTTCCTGGCTGCCACCGGGTATACCGGTTATTTCGGATTGCTGACGCAGGATTACCGGATGGTTTTACTGAAATTTCTGCTGGTAGTACTTTGTATGGTGTTCGCCCGCAGCGCCGCCATGGCGTTTAACCGTTATCTTGACCGGCATTTTGATGCCCGCAATCCGCGTACGGCCATCCGTGAAATTCCGGCCGGAATCATCAGTGCCGATAAAGCCCTGGTGTTTACGATTATCAACTGTGTGCTTTTTGTGCTTACTACTTTTTTCATCAACCGGATCTGCTTTTATCTCTCTCCCGTGGCATTGTTCGTAGTGCTGGGATATAGTTATACCAAACGATTTACGGCTCTTTGCCACCTGGTACTGGGGTTGGGTTTATCACTTGCCCCGATCGGTGCGTATCTGGCCGTAACGGGCGAGTTCGACTGGCTACCTGTTCTGTTCTCCTTTGCCGTGATATTCTGGGTGAGTGGATTCGATATCATTTACTCCCTCCAGGACGAGGAGTTTGACCGTTCCCAAAAACTGCATTCCATTCCGGCAGCACTTGGTAAAAGAAAAGCGCTTTGGGTATCGGAGTTACTGCATTTGTTAAGCACCACCAGCGTGGTATTGGCAGGGCTCCAGGGCCATTTCGGATGGTGGTATTGGGCAGGGGTGCTGATTTTTGCCGGAATGTTGATCTACCAGCATTCTATCGTGAAACCCAATGACCTCAGCCGGGTGAATATAGCTTTCATGACCGCCAACGGTATTGCGAGTGTGGTATTTGCCATTTTTGTTATCGCCGATCTGCTGGTTCGTTAAGCTTTACTTCCTCATTCCGATTATTAAGAAATTATTATGGGCCGCATTTTAGCCATCGATTATGGAGGAAAAAGAACCGGACTGGCGGTTACCGATCCGCTGCAGATCATTGCAACCGGACTGACCACCATCGAATCGAAGGAACTGATTCCTTTTCTGAAGAAGTATTTTGCAGGCGAAAGCGTGGAGCGCATCATCATCGGGGATCCCAGGAACTGGGATGATAGCGATACGCATGCCACTCCACTGGTGGCTGCGGCGATAAAGGAGCTGCAAAAGCATTTTCCGAATATCCCCATCGAAAAGGTCGATGAGCGCTATACCTCTGTGATGGCCAGGCAAACCATGCTGGCATCGGGGCTCAAGAAAAAGGATCGCCGCAATAAGGCCCTGGTGGATGAAATTGCCGCTACCATCTTATTACAGGAATGGTTGGGCCGGATTTCGTAACTTTGCCCGCTAAGATTTTAACAATCATGATTTTACCAATAGTGGCCTACGGGCATCCGGTGCTTCGGGTACCCGGAGAGGATATCGACCCCAATTATCCCGGTTTGGAACAGCTCATTGCAGATATGTGGGAAACCATGTATAACAGTAATGGGGTGGGACTTGCTGCGCCTCAGATCAATCGTTCCATCCGCCTGTTTGTGGTGGATAGCGAGCAGATTATCCAAAATCTGGATGAGGATGAAAAAGATGATTATCCGGGCGACGAAGGAATTCGCGAAGTGTTTATCAATGCCCGCGTGCTGGAAGTGGACGGAAAGGAATGGCCCTATAACGAAGGTTGTCTGAGTATTCCCAAAATCCGCGAGGATGTGGTTCGGAAGGAAAAAGTGACCATTTCCTACCTGAACGAAAATTTTGAACCCCAGGTTAAAACCTTCACCGGCATAACAGCACGGGTGATTCTGCACGAATACGATCATATCGAGGGAAAACTGTTCATCGATCATATCAAGCCCCTGAAGCGCACCCTGCTGAAACGTAAACTCGACGATATTTCAAAAGGGAAAGTGCGGGTGGATTACCGAATGTTATTTCCCAAATAAGACGGAATTTCCATCTTATGAAATGGTATTGGATCGCTGTTTGTCTGCTTATCGGCCCAGAGGTTGCAAAGGCACAGGATTCACTGCTCAGGGTGGATGAAAAAATCGTCACGCTGAAAGAAGTGGTGGTTCGGTCCGATGCCGATATTCCCGCTTTTATCCGACGAATCCAGCTGGATACCAGTTTTTATCGCGCTTTCAAGAATTTGCGGGAGCTCAGCTATACATCGCTCAATGATGTGCGCATGCTCGACAAAAAGGGCAGGGTAAGCGGTTCCCTGCAAAGCCGTACACGTCAGGTTTATGCCAATAATTGCCGGGAGATGGAAGTGCTGGAAGAAAATGCAGGGGGCGATATCAAAGACAGCCAGGGCAACTGGAACTACACCACCATGGACATGTATGCCAGCCTCTTCTTCACCGTGGGCACAATTTGCGGAGAAGATAACTCGGTGGCAGCGGCAGCACTCAGCCTGAAAAACAAGCGGGGCCTGGAAAAACATAAGGAGCAGCTGAAGATGCTGTTCTTTAATCCCGGCCGCAAAATTCCGGGTATTCCCTTTATTGGCGACAAGATCAATATTTACGAAAGGCCCATGTCGGATCTCTACAGCTTTGTGCTGGATATGGAGAGTTTTAAAGGGGAGAACTGTTATGTATTCCGGATTGAGCCACTGGAAAATCTTTCTGCTTCTCAAAAAAATGACATCGTGATTAATCAGGTTATTACCTGGTTCCATCCTTCCGATATGCGCATTGTGGGCCGGCGTTATGACCTCAGCTACCGGGCAGGGGTATACGATTTTAACGTGCAGATGGAAGTGGAGATGACCCGGTTCGGTGAAATGCTGGTGCCCAGCCTGCTACGGTACAACGGTAACTGGAAACTGGCCCTGAAAAAAAGGGAGCGTGGCATTTTCACAGCCACCTTGTTTGACTTCGGTAAATAGTGGGGAAGAGCCTGTATGCCCTTTCAGCAGCAATTTAGCTGAGTTCTGCCAGTAAATCGCCCTTAGCCTTGACATAGCGGCGCCATTTTTCAATCAGCTGTTCCATATCTTCCGGAAGCGCCGATTCAAACCGCATTTCCTCACCGGTTCGCGGATGTTTGAACCCAAGATTGCGCGCGTGTAAAGCGTGGCGGGGACATATCGCGAAGCAGTTGTCAATAAACTGTTTGTATTTGGTATAAACCGTTCCCTTTACGATGCGATCGCCACCATAAAAATCGTCGTTGAAAAGCGGGTGTCCGATATGCTGCATATGCACGCGGATCTGGTGCGTGCGACCGGTTTCGAGCCGGCATTCTACCAGTGTTACATAACCGAATCGCTCCAAAACCTTGTAGTGGGTGATGGCATCTTTACCATAGTCGCCTTCGGGATAGGCATCAAATAATTTGCGGAACCGCTTATGCCGGCCGATATGCGCCACGATGGTGCCTTCTTCTTCAGTCAGATCACCCCAAACCAGGGCAATATACCGGCGATACACGGTGTGATTGAAAAACTGTTTGGCCAGGGAAGTTACCGCCTCATCGGTTTTGGCCAGCACCATGAGTCCGCTCGTGTTCTTATCAATCCGGTGGATCAACCCAAAACGCGGCAGAGTTTCCTCCGTAATACCCGGATTCTGCTGCTGCAGATACCAGGCCACCCCGTTGATCAGGGTGCTATCCGGATTGCCCGAACCCGGGTGAACCACCAGCCCCGCCGGTTTGTTAACAATCATGATATCGTCATCCTCATAGGTTATGTTCAGTGGAATGGGCTGGGGTTCGATATGTTCCCCCCTTTTTTCACTGTGAGAATAAATAACGATTTCATCACCCGGCTTGATCTTATAATTCGACTGAGTGGGTTTGCCGTTTACCAGTACCCGCCCGGCATCAATCGCTTTCTGCACTTTGTTGCGCGTGGCATATTCAATACGCGCAACAATGAACTTGTCGATGCGCAGGGGTTCCTGACCAGCGTCAATGCGAATGGTATGCTGCTCATACAACTCATCCGAGACTTCGCCCTGCTCATCCAGTTCATCTTCTACCGGGTCTAATGCCATTTCAGTCAAATTTTGGCAAAAATACAAAACCCCGCTCACCATTCGTAAATTTGCGAAATGCAAGAACTGCTCGTACAAGATTTAGGTAGACAATCCTATCAGCCCGTTTGGGATTTGCAGGAAAGCTTTTTACAGGAAAGCCTGAAAATGAAAGCGGAGGGACGTGCATCCGAAACGCAGCATCGCTTGTTGCTGGTGGAACATCCGCCGGTTTACACGCTTGGCAAAAGTGGAAAGATGGAACATGTGCTGATTGAAGATGCACAGCGCGAACAACTCGGTATTGAATTCTTCAAAACGAACCGGGGAGGGGATATTACTTTCCACGGACCGGGACAAATCGTCGGCTATCCGATCCTGGATCTTGAAAAAGTTTACACGGATATCGGTAAATATCTTCGGAACCTCGAAGAGGTGATCATACTCACCATGGCGGAATACGGCCTGAAAGGCGATCGCTCTCCGGGTGAAACCGGGGTGTGGCTGGATCCCGATATCAAGGGCCGGGAGCGGAAGATCTGTGCCATGGGGGTGCGCTGCAGTCGCTGGGTAACCATGCACGGATTTGCCTTCAACGTGAACACCGATCTCAATTATTTCAATCATATTGTGCCCTGCGGTATTCAGCAGAAATCAGTGACTTCACTGGAAAAGGAACTGGGGCATCCACTGGAAATGGAAGCGGTGAAAAATATCCTGCTGCAAAAATTTGCTCAGGTGTTTGAAATGAATTTGGTGCGTATATAGTAGGATGCTCCGTAGTAATTAAAAATCGCGCGGAACGAAAATCTTGTTTTTCTCCAACAGTTTGCCGTCTTCGTACACTTCGAAGAAATACCAGCCCGCACGCATGAAATTGGCCTTGTCGAGCAGCAGAACGGGATCCTTTATGTCCTTAATCACGAACAGCGGACTACGGTCGGTGTCGAAAAACCTCACCTGGTAATTGCGATGTGCATACCAGGGAAATTCAATATGAAGCAGTCCCGTCTTATCCATGAATACATGCTTCGATACCGTGAACACTTCCCTGGGCTGGAATGGGCGCAGCAACAGGGTGTCGCGACTGATCATGCTCAGCGTGTCCTTTGTTTTGGTAAGGATGGAATCTCTGAAGCGTTTCAGACTTTTTTCATTCAAGGTGGCCACCAGTTCATCGCCTTTTTTCACGAACAATAATTTTTCAGGGGCGGGTTCCGGACGGGTAGCGGGTGCCTTAACCGCTTCCTTCGTGTTGGTTTTTGCCGGCTCTTTGGGGTTCGGTTTGGCGCTGTTGGATAGATCGGTATTGCGCGTGGCGGCGCCTGTCTTTGCCGAATCCTTTGGTGCAATGATTTGGGCTGTATCAGGCGACGGAACCGGTTGGTCGGCAGCCGGATTATTTCCTGTTACCGGGTTGTTGGTCGCAGGCTTCTTATCTGCAGAGTTGCGATTATTGGGCTGATTGCGTGCCGGCTTCGGAGCAGGCGGCACCGTTTTGGGGCGTTTAGCCGGACTGAAAAGGTATTCACCCCCGTCAAACATGATATAAATGCGATAGAAAAAATTGGTGTCGGGGAGGTTCTGATCCATGTATCCATTCTGCAAAACAGTGGGATCGGGCAGGGTTACCACGGACTTGAACATACGCAAACTGTCTTTCGAACGTTGGATGCTCAGTTGTTTAATCTTGGCACCATAAGGATTGGTCCAGCTGATCAGGACCCGGTTTTTGGCTTTTATTTCCGCCGAGAATCCGGGCAGGGTATCCTGAGCGGAACCGGCCACGGAACAAATAATGAGCAGATGTATTA
>DATCJQ010000149.1:0-2203 GCA_036562745.1 Flavihumibacter sp. | reverse complement strand
GATCACATCCTCCAGCGATGCATAGAGCTTTTCGAGTTCCGACCCGATCACCGCCTTGTAGATATCCTTCTTGTTTTTAAAATAGGTGTAAAGTGTTCTGCGCCCATATCCCGATGCTTCTGCAATCTCGTTCATAGTGGTCCCGTCCACCCCTTTTTTTGCAAAAAGCTGTCTGGCTATCTCAATGAGGTTCCGTTTAGTTTTGGGTATTGCAGCACTCATATATGCACAATTCTTATACGTTTGTGCAAAAATAACACAAAGTTTCTTAGAAATGAAATGATCGGCAAATAAAATTTTCCTGCAGTCGCACCATCCGCCATTAAACTATCATTTTATTTGCTTAATAAAAAAATAATCATACTTTTGCATATCAAAACCGACTTTCAGAATCGGGATGATACTACTGCCTGACCTTATGGCTCCAGGCTTTTTTTTCGCATCCAGAAAATCAATTAGATAACCGATGAAAACAAAGAAATTCTTATTACCCGAAAAAGAGATCCCCACGCATTGGTACAATGTGGTGGCAGATATGCAAAACAAACCGCAACGGTTGATACACCCCGAGACAAAGGAGCCATTGAAACCGGAAGACCTCTACCCCTTGTTTGCAGAAGAGCTTGCCCGTCAGGAGTTCAATGAGACCGACAGGTGGATTGAGATTCCCGAAGAGGTGCGCGACAAGTACAAGATATACCGTCCATCGCCGCTGGTAAGGGCCTACGGCCTGGAAAAGGCGCTGGATACGCCTGCCCATATCTATTTCAAGAACGAGAGTGTCAGCCCCGTAGGGTCGCACAAGCTCAACTCGGCCCTTCCACAGGTCTATTACAACAAGATCGACGGCACAACCAACCTCACCACCGAGACCGGTGCCGGACAATGGGGAACTGCCTTGGCATTCGCCGGGAAGGCCTTCGGGCTGGAGATTGCGGTATACATGGTCAAGATCAGCTACGAACAGAAACCTTACCGGCGTTCGCTGATGCAGACCTGGGGTGCGCAGGTGATTGCCTCGCCTAGCATGTCCACCAAGTCGGGTAGAAAGGTACTGACGGAGCGTCCCAACTACCAGGGAAGCCTGGGGACTGCCATTTCGGAGGCGATAGAACTGGCGATGCAGACACCCAACTGCAAATATGCGCTGGGCAGTGTATTGAACCATGTATCGCTACATCAGACCATTATCGGACTGGAAGCAGAAAAACAGATGGAGATGGCTGAAGAGTATCCCGACATTATCATCGGGTGTTTTGGCGGCGGATCCAACTTCTCCGGAATCTCCTTCCCATTCCTGCGTCACGTCATAAAAGGGGAGAAAAGCATGAGGTTCATTGCCGCAGAACCGGCCTCCTGTCCCAAGCTCACCCGGGGTAAATTCAGATACGATTTCGGCGATGAAGCCGGTTTTACGCCGCTTATCCCGATGTATACGCTTGGGCACAACTTCTCACCTGCCAACATCCATGCCGGAGGATTGCGTTACCATGGTGCCGGAAGCATCGTCAGCCAGCTGAAGAAGGAGAACCTGATCGAGGCGGTAGCCATTCCGCAACTGGAGACCTTTGAAGCCGGCGTTCTTTTTGCCCGGACAGAGGGCATCATCCCGGCGCCCGAATCGACACACGCCATTGCGGCAGCCATCCGTGAGGCAAATAGGGCAAAGGAGGAAGGGAAACCGAAGGTGATCCTCTTCAACCTGTCGGGTCATGGATTGGTGGATATGAGCGCATACGATCAATACCTGGCGGGCGACCTGAAGAACTACGAAATTCCGGAAGGGGAGATCGAGAAAAACCTGCAGGAAGAATAAAATGTCCGGAGGAGGTCCTGGTGAAAAAAAAGCGGAAAAAATTTGCCTGTTACACTTCTCTTTTGTATCTTTGACATAGAAAAATGAATGAGTATTGCCGCATTGGTCGATTGGGAAACTCATCAATTACATTTTTCAAACCGAGACTCGTTTTTGGTATTAATGGCGGGCCGCAACCTTCGGGTTTCCGATTTATCGGAACAGCGGATTACAAAGATACCGAGACACTCAAATCCTGTCATAAGGAGTTTCGACTTTTTCCACCGATGCGGCTTCCTATAGAAAGCAGATTTGCAAAACGATCCGATCAATTTGCAGTCTGCTTTTTTCAATTTGCCCCTGTTAGCACGCCAGGCCACGGCAGGGGTCTCTCCGGGTCTGATGATC
>DATCJQ010000053.1:0-2171 GCA_036562745.1 Flavihumibacter sp. | reverse complement strand
GTTCTCGATATTGCCGAGATCGCCCGCAGCCCAGAACTCACCCGCCACTTCATCGGACTGTCCACCGTATTGCAGGAACTCCGCCGGGAAGCCCCAGTGCCCGTAGTTTTCGAGCCAGGTTCTTAAACCGTGTTGATGGCTTAACTCACGGAAACCACCCACATATTCATAAGCCACCAAGTCGGCAATATGCCTGCGTACATCCCAGAGAAAGCGATCGGATTGCAGCTGACTGCCCACCACCTGTCCAAAGTATGCCGGCAGATATGGAAGCGGATCATAGCCGAATTTTTGCCGGAAACTGCTCAGGAAATGATCGGTAAAGTTCTGTCCGCCGGTTTCATAACTATCCTGCACCACTACCCGGAAGGTCTTTCTGTCGGCAGCGGGAATGCGTTTCAGAATTTGCCCGATAAACGCGTCGAAATGCCAGGCAACATGTTCTTTGTTGAGTTTGTCAATTTCGGGTCCGGTTGCCTCGGGGGCGGCGGGACTATTGGTAACTCCCGTTGGAGCCATGCCCGTCCTCAGGATCACCCATTTACCGGCGGGAATCTGCCAGCTCAGATGCCCGTCCTCGCCCAGATGCCGGGTTATATCAATCACCGAGCCCGGCTGAATTACCAGCGAGGGGTCCGAGGGCTCGGGCTGCCTGCGCCACATATAATAATCCCATTGCGGCAGCGGCTCCTGGAACATTTTGGCAAAGGTTTTCTGCGCATAGTTTTCAACACGCGGTGCAGCAGACAATTCCAGTTCGGCAATGCCGCCTTTGTTGTGGTGGTTGGTGGCCACGATACGGAAAAACGATGCCGTTGTTTCCTCAAAAGAAATAACCACCGGTGCGAAAGGCTGAAAGCCAACATTGGTAGACAGATTATACCAGTTGATATTGAATTTGCTGATAGTCTGGTAGGATCCGTTTTTTAACGCTTGTACTTCGAAATCAGCGTGGATGGTCGTATGCAATGGATACACCGTGATGCTGCGCGCAGTAAAGGGTTGTGCTGCTTCCAGCGTAATGGTAACGGTCGTATCACGGGGCAATCGCATGCCCAGCTCGCGGTTCTTATCGAAGACAGAGACCACATTCAACGAGCTGCCTTCATTCATTTCATTCAGGACCGCCGGTTCCAGACTTATTCTTGCATTGGAGGGATCGAGCAGTACGGCATCGGCAGCGCCAGCAGGATAGGCGATCAGTCGCACATCATGAATCGATCCCGGAGGTCGGGGCAGGAGGGTGTCGAGGCGCCTCGGACCTTCCACGCGGATCTCGGAAGCTGTGAGATAACGCATGGATTGTTCCGGTTTATTCCAGGGACCGCCCGACTGGCTCCAGCCCGGGGAATTGAAGATTCCGATCTCGATATCAAGTTCCGTTGCTTTTTTCAACGCGGTATGCAGAATGGACCACCATTCTTCGCTCATGAGGGGAACATTGCGTCCGGCTTTGTATTCTCCGTCATAAATATTGCCGATAAACGCGCGGTTGATCCCCACTTTTTTCATTGCCTCCAGATCGCGGATAACGCCTTCATGGGATATATCACCCGAAATCCAGTACCAGTAAACAGATGTTTGAACAGAAGCCGGAGGGCGGAGAAATTCCTTTTCCAGTCTGTCGTTCTGTGCCAGGGCAGATAGCGGCATCAGGGGCATGGCGGCCAATACAAGCAGTCGTCTCATGAGCAATGGTTATTACACAAATTTATAGGAACAGGCTCCATCAACTGCCCATCTTTAGCGAAACATGCAGATAAATTGCAGTATTTTAGTATAGACACTATGTGCAGAAATACCGACAGTACAGGATGCAAATATGAAACTAGAAACCTTTCGTCCGTCTGAAAGCTTAGCGCCTTTCGTGAAATGTTTCATGATAGTTGAATGTGATCAAACTGTCATTAACAGCATGCTGCCCGACACTTCCATAACGATGGGCTTCCGGTTTAGAGGTGTAACCAGTTATCTCACACAAACAGAAAACAAATTGCCGTTTGCAGTAGTGGCGGGACTAAGGAAAACGCTCCAGTTGATGAAGGATGAATCGGGCGCCGGCAATCTACTGGTTATCTTCCAAACGGCCGGTGCAGCTGCCTTCTTTAAAGAACCGCTCCATTTAACATTTGGCGATGTGGTATCACTGGATGAGTTTTCCAATTTCAAAA
>DATCJQ010000203.1:0-9322 GCA_036562745.1 Flavihumibacter sp. | reverse complement strand
CGTTTTTGCGCACCATACGGGCTTTTATGCTGGGATCCGCGGAGAAACGGCGATGCGCTTCATAAAATTTCGGCTGCAGCTGAGTGGCAGTGCCAGCCACCTCCATGCGGAAACAAAGCTGGTTGTAAAACACCCGGAAGCCATAGTTTTCATAAAGGCGTTTGTAATAAGGCGGATTGAAATTCATGCCATAGGGAGGGGGATCAAAACCCTCGGCCAGCATGCCCCAGAATTTATCGCGTTCACCAAAATTGATGGGACCATCCATCGCGATCATCCCTTTTTCGGTTAACCATTCCCGTGCGGTATCAAATAGTTTGTTGGCTGCTTCCTGATTATCGATGCAGTCGAAAAATCCGAATCCGCCAACCGGACCGGTATCGCCCTTGGATTTGTATCTTTTGTTGGTGAATGCTGCAATGCGGCCGGCAAATTGTCCGTTTTCGAGCTGAAGCAGCCAGCGCTGACATTCGCCCTGACGAAACAATTTGTTTTTCGAAGGATCAAATACAAACTCAACATCTTTGTCCAGGGGAGGGATAAACGAGGGGTTATCCCTGTTTATCTGGATATGCACATCCAGAAATGCGGATGCCAGTCCCGGATCATTTACCTGTATTATTCTCATGCTATTCTTTTTTGATCCTTACCTACAGGCGGCAAGTTAAACCGAACAGTGTTATTTTTTGTTGTTTTTTACCAGAGCAGATATCGTAATTTTATCTGGAGACGCTTTTAAAATTTATACTATGTCAGATCAATCAAAATTCATTGCCGGCCTGCTGGTGGGTGCGGCAGCCGGAGCAGCACTGGCCTATCTGCTTACAAGCGATAAGGGGAAAGAACTGGTATCGGACCTGAAAACGGCTGCATCCAAAGCTGGCGACGAGGTGAAGGATGTGGCCCGGCAGTTGGAAACCGAGCTGAATGATATGGTGGAAAAAGGCCGTAAATGGGCCAATGACCTGCAGGATAAAGTAAATACCATCACTTCCTGATACCCCGCATATGAGTGAAACGCAGGAGCCTGTTTATTTCGAAGATCTCGAAAGGAGGCTGAGAAAATATGTATCAGACCGGGTAGAGCTGGTCAAACTGGAAGCTACCGACAAGGCGGCCAACCTCGTAGCCGTAGCGGTGATTGCACTGGTGCTGGCAGCTCTGTTTTTCTTTGTCCTGCTGTTTCTGAGTTTTATGGGCGGATATTATTTCTCCGAGCTGACCGGCAGCTTTTTTTATGGCTTCGGCATCATCACCGCTTTTTATGTGGTGCTGCTCACCCTGTTGATTTTATTCAGGGAAAAATATATCAAGCCTTTTTTGGTCAACATGCTGGTGCGGATTTTATTGGATAAGAAAACAGATGAAGACGATGATGAAGACACCACCGGTTAAGCCCGATTACTCAACGATCCGCACACTCAAAGACCTGCGGGCCGAGAGCAGCCGTTTGAAATCTGAAATCCGGTTGCAAGAGCGGGAATTGCGCGAACAGCTGAAATCTCTACCCGTTGAAACGATTAAAGCGGGAACCAACCGGCTTTTTTCCGGTAAGATATTATCAGGACTTGGCGGATTGGGTGGGCCCGTGGCGGGTATGGCAGCCTCGGCCCTGACTGCTTTTCTGGGAACCTGGCTAACGAAAAAATCCACTGCCGCAGCGGCCGGTAAGACCGGGACCAGCCTGCTTAAAACGGTACTGGTAACCCTGGCGCCGGTAATACTCAAAAAATTCTTTGGAAAGAAAAAGAAAACTGTATCGACAGCGTCAACGGGTTCCGCAGGTTGATACCCCGAGTCGTATCCCCGATCGGACACTCCCTTACTTGAACATTTTCTCCATCATTTTTTTATCGTGACCGTAGATATCGTCGCGGAAATGCAATAATCCGTCGCGATCCACCCAGGAGGTGAAATAGCCGATGAATACGGGCACTTCATTTTTCAGGGTGACGTATTTTTCCTTACCCGCATGCATAGCCGAAGAAATTTTTTCGGAGGTCCAGGTGGTATCCGTTCTCAACAGCCATTCGGCCAGCCACACGGGGTCCGATACCCGGATACAGCCATGACTGAAAGCACGCTTATCTTCCTTAAAAAGGCTCTTGCTGGGCGTGTCGTGCAAATAAATATTATAGTTATTAGGAAACAGGAATTTGACCAGTCCCAGTGAGTTTTTGGGTCCGGGTTTCTGCCGCACCTGCTTATTGCCATACCATTCCATATTGTGTCTGGCGAGGTAGTTGGGGTCTCTGGCAATGCCGGGAAGCACTTCATTTTTCAGGATGCCGGGAGGCACGTTCCAGTAGGGACTAAAAACTACATATTTCAGGTTGCCGGTAAAAATCACGGTGCTATTGGTGGAGGTTCCGACCACCACATCCATGTTACGCAGGTATTCGCCGTTTTCGAAAACATGAAGGCGGAATTCGGGGATGTTTACGAGGATGAAATCACCCCGGGGCTCGGCCGGCACCCAGCGAAGCCGCTCCATATTGACCAGAATCTGCCGGATCCGGTTGCTGACGGGCTGACTCAATTCGCGGAGGGTGGCGCCGCCCACGATGCCATCCTGCTTGAGTCCGTAGCGAAACTGAAATTGTTTGACGGCGGTTTCCAGAGCTTCATCAAAAAGATGGCTGGTGTCGGGTTCGGGCAGATCGCCCAGCAGGGTCAGTTTGTTTTTGAGCTGGAGGATCACCGTGCCGGTATCGCCTTTCTGGTATTTGGGGGCTTTGGCCACGAGTGGCACCCAGGTGCTGAGACGTTCAATCTCGTAGTAACGTTTGAGCTGATTGCGCAAAAGTCCGTATTGCGGATTCACCGGTTCGTAACGGTCGATATCTTTTCCCTTTTCCTTTACGAGGGTATCCAGCATGGAAAGGATGTCGATCCGCTTACGCGGTATAAACCATTGAAGGTCATTGGAGTTGAGATGGCGGTCGCCCATATAGGCACGGGCGGCATATCGGAAAAACTGGAGGGTAAGTTCCCATTCGAGGGTCAGGCGGAGGCTGTCGGGGATAGATTGGGGACCATTAATAAACACCGAATCGGCCCATTGTTGCAGCCAGGGACTGTAAATGGAGCTGTCGCCGCTGTATTCAAGATAATTTGACTGGAGGTTCCAGAAATGCTGGGCCTGTTCGGCCAGTCCGGTAGAGTCGAACCAGGCATATTGATAGTTGCGCTGGTTATAGAAATTCCGGAACATCTGGCGGCCGGTATCGGGCATATCCCGGGCAGTGAGGAAGTTTTCCATGGCCAGACTGTCGAAGAAAACGGTGGAAAAGGCATTGGTGCTGGTGATGGCGGTATCGCGGCTCACCGGGGCCTGATCGCCCGCCGCCCGGTTGGTACAGGAGGTCATGACGCCGAAAACCAGGCAGATCATCAAAAAAATAAGAGGCCGGGCAGTCCGGCGGCTATATCTTTGGAGGCGATTCATATGGGGAAAAACTGGATGGTCGGGGTTAAAGGTAGGAATCCTTCAAATTCCTTGTTGAAATGATGGATTTTAACTGCCAACCCTTACCTTTGCGGCAAAATTCGAAAACCTCACCTTAAAAGGTCTTCATATATGTCAACGAAAGGAAAGATCAAACAAATCATCGGGGCCGTTTTGGACGTGCAATTCGATGGCAAACTGCCGGAAATTCTCAACGCTCTTGAAATTAAGCGTCCTAACGGGGATACGCTGGTACTGGAAGTACAGCAACACCTGGGTGAAGACAGCGTGCGCTGTATCGCTATGGACGGTACTGAAGGCCTGGTACGCGGAATGGAAGTAGTTGACACCGGAAAGCCGATTGCCATGCCGGTAGGCGATGGCATCTATGGTCGTCTGTTTAACGTAACCGGTGATCCGATCGACGGATTGCCCGCCATTGATAAATCAAATGGTCGTCCCATCCACGCTAAACCTCCCATGTTTGAAAACCTCAGCACTTCTACCGAAGTACTGTTTACCGGTATCAAGGTAATCGACCTGATCGAACCTTATGCAAAAGGTGGTAAGATTGGTCTGTTCGGTGGTGCAGGTGTGGGTAAAACCGTATTGATTCAGGAGCTGATCAACAATATCGCGAAAGGCCACGGTGGTCTTTCTGTATTCGCCGGTGTGGGTGAACGTACCCGTGAGGGTAATGACCTGATGCGCGAGATGATTGAAGCCGGTATCATGAAATATGGCGAAGCGTTCAAACACAGCATGGAAGAAGGCGGATGGGATCTCGATAAAGTGAATCTGGAAGAGCTGAAAGATTCCAAAGCTACCTTCGTATTCGGACAAATGAACGAGCCCCCCGGAGCACGTGCCCGTGTGGCCCTGAGTGGTCTGACCATCGCCGAGTACTTCCGTGATGGAGACGGTACCGGAAAAGGTAAGGATATCCTGTTCTTCGTTGATAATATCTTCCGTTTCACCCAGGCTGGTTCCGAAGTGTCGGCCCTGCTGGGACGTATGCCTTCTGCGGTGGGTTACCAACCGACACTGGCTACCGAAATGGGTCTGATGCAGGAACGTATTACTTCCACCAAGAACGGTTCTATTACCTCCGTACAGGCGGTATATGTACCGGCGGATGACTTGACCGACCCCGCTCCGGCCACTACCTTCGCTCACCTGGATGCTACCACCGTATTGAGCCGTAAGATTGCCGACCTTGGTATCTACCCCGCCGTGGATCCGCTGGATTCTACCAGCCGTATCCTGACTCCGGCTATCGTGGGTGAAGCGCACTACAATACCGCTAACCGCGTGAAAAATATTCTGCAACGCTATAAGGAACTGCAGGATATCATCGCGATCCTCGGTATGGACGAACTGAGCGATGAAGACAAGATGACCGTACAACGTGCCCGTAAAGTTCAGCGTTTCCTGTCGCAACCCTTCTTCGTGGCTGAACAGTTCACTGGTCTGAAAGGTGTGTTTGTAAGCATCGAAGACACCATCCGCGGATTTAATATGATTATGGACGGTGAAGTGGATGAGTATCCTGAAGCTGCCTTCAACCTGGTAGGTACCATCGAAGACGCGATCGAAAAAGGTAAAAAACTCCTGGCTCAGGCTCAGGGCTAAGACAGGATTTGTTCCGAATCTATTGAACCGAACGTATGAATTTAGAAATATTGACCCCAGAACGTAAGCTCTACTCAGGTGATGTGTACGGTGTACAATTGCCCGGTGTAGACGGTTTGTTCGAAGTGCTGGAAAAACATGCTCCCATGGTAAGCGCTCTCAAAGCCGGTAAGCTGAAAGTATTAAAAGACAAACAGCAGACCAGCAGCGAACAGTTCTCCATCCAGGGAGGATTCGTGGAAGTTTTTCAGAATAAGGTAACCGTTTTAGTAGAAGGGGCCATACCTATGAATGATTAATCACACCAGCATCTTTTGAAATAACTAGTCCCGCAGCCTTCCCGGTTGCGGGATTTTTCGTTCAATGCCGGATCTTTTTCGGTAAATGGTTGCAGCAGATCGGCCGGAACATCGCTCTTAATTAAAAGAAAGCTGCTCGCAGGCAAGGTAAAAGTGGATAATAAATGGTACCACCTAAGCAGTTTCTGATTCGCACCCGTGAAAATGAAGAAAGGTTAAGGCTGGCCGATTAAAGAAACTAAGCCAGACCGTAGGTGAAAAAACGAGGTGGGACATACTAAGTGAATTACCGTTTTATCACGCTGGCAGGTGATACTGGACCACGCTAATTTAGCCTCATGATCCAACCGGGGGAGAAATGAAAACTGAAGGAAGGTAAGGTTGGAATCAGGGGTAGTAAGTGGAACAAAAAACCGGACTCCAGGAGGAGATTCCGGTTTTTTGCATTTGACTATCTGTCGACTCTGCCAAGAGCCTTAATTCTTCTTGGATTCGGCCTTTTTTTCTTTGTTCTTTTTGTATTTACTGCCTTTGTAAGGCACATATACTTTTTTTCCGTCCTTGATATAATAGCGACCGCCCCGTTCTCCGATATAAATTTTCTCGCCATTGGGACCTTTCATGCGGTCATCCACATTATCGTTGTATTTATTGGTGCCGGTACGGGTTGTGGTAGTTTTATCCTGCTGCGCCTGCAGATTGCCTGCCGTTACACACAGTATCAAACCAAGTGTGAGGATACGTCCAAGTTTTAAAAGCATATCAGGGTTTGTTTTAAAAAGATCAGTTCAGTTGCGGGTCAATGGGATAGTTCACCAGTTGCACATATTCCCCGCCGAGTTCGCGCAAAGCTTCTTTCCAGATGGCATCGGATTCGATATCAAATACCAGCCGGCTGTTCCCCAGTGAAGTAATCCATGATTTCTCCTTGAGTTCGTCCAGTAATTGGCCCTCTGCCCAGCCGGAATAACCGATAAAGAAGCGAATGCCTTCCTCGCCGATTTCCCCGCTTTTCAGCAATTCGATGGCCGTTTCAAAATCGCCACCCCAGTAAATGCCGTTGATTACCTCAAATCCGCCGGGTATCAATCCCGGATACTGATGCAGAAAATGAATGGTATCCAGCTGTACGGGCCCACCATAATAAACGGGAATGCTCATCCCTTCTGCGCTTGCCATGAGCTGGTCCAGCGTGAATTCATAGAGACGGTTCAATACGAAACCGAAACTACCTTCTTCCTGGTGTTCACATAAAAAGACCACCGTCCTCATGAAATTGGGATCTTTCAGAAAAGGGTCTGCGATCAGCAGTGTTCCAGCGGCGGGTAAGATTTGTGTCATACAGTTAATTTATGGAATGTTGGGAAATAGAGCAATATTTGTTCAACCTTCAATACGGGACAAATAAAACAAGAAAATGGGGAATCCCTGATAAACTCCTGTTAATTCAGGAGTGGCCGGGTTCCCGCAGATAGGCTAAATCGGTAACCAACGCTATTTTTGTTATATAATGAAGCGAATTTTTCCTCTGATTATCTTACTGGTGGCTCTTTCGCTGGTTGGCATCATTGTCATCCAGATTTCGTGGTTTCGCAGTATGCTGGTGGTGAAGGAAGAGCAACTGGGCGACAATATCGTTAAGGCGATGGCACAAACCGGGGAAGAGCTGATGGCTCAAAAAGGCACCCTTCCCTCCCTCAAGAATAAAAGAATGCGTCCCAATCTCAGCTGGCCTTCCGATCAGCTGATGATGGAACTGATGAAACCCACCACCATCTCAGAAAAATTCACCCCCTTTGAGGTTCAGGAAAAACTGAGGAAAAATTTCAATGCCTACGGACTGAAAGACACCCGTTTTGAATTCCTGATTACGTCCGATGCGGGATTTCTTACCTACGATGAGCTCCGTTCTCCCGGCTTCGACAAGGTTTTTGAAGATACGGTGCGTAACCGACGTTTTATTTATCCCCTCCTGGTGCCCGGCGGCAGCAATATGGAAGGACTGGTTCCCGAGGAGGCCATGGTAGTGGTAGTGCCCAATGTGAAGAATATTGTATTTAAAGAGCTGCGCTGGATGCTGAGCGGTGCCATCCTGTTCACGCTAATTCTGCTTGCTGCCTTTTATGTTACCGTTAGTGCCCTGTTGCGTCAGAAAAAACTGAGTGAAATCAAGAACGATTTCATCAACAATATGACGCACGAATTCAAAACGCCACTGGCTACCATATCGCTGGCAGTAGATGCGCTGCGTACGGAGAAAGTGGCGAATGACCGTGAAAAAATGCAATATTTCACCGGCATCATCAAGGAAGAAAACAAGCGGATGAACAAGCAGGTGGAAAGCATTCTGCAAGCTGCGCTGATGGATCGCCAGGAAATCAATCTCAATAAAAAACCGGTTCGCGTGCACGACGTGATCGAGCAGGTGCTGGAGAATTTCGATCTGCAATTGCAGAATAAAAACGGTTATGCCGATCTGCAACTCAATGCGCGCAATGATCTCATCATGGCCGATGAAGTGCATTTCACCAATCTGATCAATAACCTGGTGGACAATGCCGTGAAGTATTCGAAAGATAACCTGGTACTGAAGATATCAACCCATTCGAACAATAAGGGAATCACGATTAAGATCGAGGATAATGGTATTGGTATGACAAAGGAAAGTCTGAAACGAATCTTTGAAAAATTCTATCGCGTGCATACCGGGAACCTGCACAATGTGAAAGGTTTCGGCCTGGGCCTGAGTTATGTGAAAACCATTGTGGATGCGCATCACGGCAAAATCAAAGTAGACAGCACCCTGGGTAAGGGAACTACCTTCACAATTGAAATGCCTTTCGAAAAGCAGGCAGCCTAACCCTTCTTCCAGAGCAGAGAGCCATCGCCATAACTGAGAAAACGGAAACCGTTTTTCATGGCGTAGTCGTATACTTTTTTCCAATCATCGCCAATAAGTGCGGCCACCAGCAATAACAAAGTGGATTGGGGCTGATGGAAATTGGTAATGAGCCCTTCGATCATGCGTACATTGTACCCTGGCGCCAGCATGATGCGGGTTTTGCAAATCAGCTTCTTTGTATTATGAGCTTTCATCCAATCCTGCAATGCTTCCAAAGCTTTCAGGGGTTCAATCGCTTTTGGTTCCAGTTCGTCATACACTTCCCACTGGGTAATGCTTAGTTCTTCAATGCTTGCATGCGGGCGGAGACTTGCTTTCACACCCATCCAGTAAAGAGTTTCCAGGGTGCGGAGCGATGTGGTGCCCACTGCAATGAGTTGGCCCACCGAATTTCGTATATGCTCCAACGTTAGTTCATCAATCTCGATGAATTCGGCATGCATTTCATGTTCTTCCATGCGTTCGGCCTTCACCGGCTGAAAGGTGCCGGCTCCCACGTGCAGGGTAAGCATATCCGTGCCGATATTTTTTGCTTTGAGCTGCTGCATTACGTGGTCGGTAAAATGCAGTCCCGCTGTGGGCGCAGCCACTGATCCTTCCGAGCGCGCATATATGGTCTGATAACGGGAAGCATCAACCGAATCGGCTGCGCGTTTGATATAGGGCGGGATGGGAACCTGTCCGGCCAGTTCCAATACATTGGCAAAACTCCGCTGCGGCTGATGCCATACAAAACGGATCAGATAGGATCCGGTTCTTTTCTCTTCAAGATGTGCTTCGATATGGAGTCCCTCTGCCGCCTTCAATTCCAGGGGCTGTTTGTTCTTCCATTTGGCGGCTCCGCCCACGAGGCAGTTCCAATACACTTCGCCGGTGGTGGCCATCGCCGTGGTGATATCGGGATAACGTTCGTCGGGTTCGAGGCAGAAGATTTCGATCAGTCCGCCGCTCTGTTTCCGGAAGGGCAGGCGGGCGCGCACCACGCGGGTATTATTAAAGACAAGGTGGTAACCCTCGGGGATTTCGGCCGCCAGCTCGCGG
>DATCJQ010000034.1:0-5286 GCA_036562745.1 Flavihumibacter sp. | reverse complement strand
ATCCCACACAGGCTCCGATCATGGCCCCGATAAAAATAGACAGCTCGCCCAGGTTCGGGATATACATGATGTTCAGATAATCGGCCAGCAACAGGTTACCGCTTGCATAGGCAAACACACCCAAACACACTCCAATGATCGCACTTACACCGGTGGCCAGACCGTCCAGTCCATCTGTAATATTTGCACCGTTCGATACCGCTGTTACAATAAAAATCACAATCAGCACATACAGAACGGATGTAAATCCTCTCAATGCTTCCGGCAGCAACTTCGCATAGTTGAACTCGTGACCCGCCACAAAGGGAATGGTGGTAATTGGTTCGTTCGCCTCTACGAAATAACGTTCCGTATTCTGCTGTTTCACCACCTTCACATTGGTTCCGGTTCCCGGCGTTCCGTTATATTCCCTCCAGGCTTTGGTATTTTCGTTCACCAGCAGGGTGATTCCGATAATCAATCCCAAACCAACCTGCCCGAGTATCTTGAACCATCCGGCCAACCCGTCCTTATCGCCTTTCTTATAAGCCACCCCCTGTGCCTGGGCCAGTCGCTTTGCCCGCAGTTTCAGGTAATCATCCACAAAGCCAATCACACCCAGCCACACGGTGGAAAACAACATCAGTCGCACATAAGCCTTGTTCAGATCGGCCAATAACAGCGTGGGCACCAAAATGGCCAGTATGATGATGAGTCCGCCCATGGTAGGCGTTCCCTTTTTCTGTTGTTCCCCCGCCAATCCCAGATCACGCACTGATTCGCCCACCTGTTTTTTCAGGAGGTAGTTAATCAGTTTCTTTCCAAATAAGGTGGTGATGACGAGTGACAATATCACGGCCAGTAACACCCGGGAAGTGATAAACTGCAAGAGCGCACTTCCCGGGATTCGGATGTCCATTTCCTTTAACCAATCAATTAAGTGGTACAGCATGATGGTTTTGTTACTGGTTGCCAGTCCGGTGTCCAGCCGGCTGGTCTGTGATTGAATGTAACCGTCCTAAGATCTTTATAGTTTCCCTTCGGTTATACCTCGGGGTTATTTTCCCAATTCCTGAATTATCTTTTGCATCTCCTCTTTATCATCGAAGTGATGTCTCACTCCTTTGATCTCCTGGTATTTTTCGTGGCCCTTCCCTGCGATGAGAATAATATCTCCGGGTCTGGCCAGGCTAAATGCCGTTTTGATCGCCTCTCTTCTGTCTGCAATGGATAAAAACTTTCTTCTCGCTGCCGAATTCAATTCTGCTTCCATATCCTTCAAAATTTCCTGCGGATCTTCCGAACGCGGATTATCCGACGTAAATATGGCGCGATCACTGAACTCGCAGGCTACCTGTCCCATTACCGGCCGCTTGGTCTTATCGCGATCTCCCCCGCATCCCACAACGGATATCAGTTGCTCGTCTCCCTGCCGCAGTTGTTTGATTGTTTTCAACACATTGAGCAGGGCATCGGGCGTATGGGCATAGTCCACAATGCCGATAATCCTCTCCACAGGCGAAACCACATAGTCGAATCGCCCTTCCGCACCCGTTTGCACGCTCAGTGCCTGCAGCACTTCCTGTTTGTCTTCACCCAACTCAATGGCTGCTGCATAAACAGCCATCAGGTTATAGGCGTTAAACTCTCCAATCAGCCGGAAATGCACTTCCTGATCGTTGATCGTCATCAGCAAACCGGTCAGTCCGTTTTCCAGGATCTTTCCTTTTACATCCGCGAGGGTACGCAAGCTGTAAAACCGTTTCCTGGCCGCGGTATTCTGAAGCATCACGCTTCCCCGCTTGTCGTCCAGATTGCTGATGGCGAAAGCGCTCGCCGGCAAATCATCAAAGAACTTTTTCTTCACCCTGATATACTCATCGAATGTCTTATGGTAATCGAGGTGATCATGGGTAATATTGGTAAACAGGCCACCCGCAAACTCCAATCCCGCAATCCTGTTCTGGTGGATGGCATGTGAACTCACTTCCATAAATACGAAGCGACATCCCCTGTCCTTCATTTTCCGCAGCAGTTGCTGAATGCTGATCGTATCCGGTGTGGTATGGGTCGATTCCAGTTCCTCCCCTGCTATCAGGTTTTTCACCGTACTGATCAGTCCGCAATCATATCCCAATGCTGTAAAGAGCTTATAAAGCAAGGTGGCTACGGTCGTTTTGCCGTTGGTGCCCGTTACTCCCACCACCTTCATCGAGGCGGATGGATTTCCAAAAAAGTTCGAAGCCATCACACCTGCGGCCACTCCCGAATTCGCGACCTCCACATAGGTGATACCGGGAACCAGTTCCGAAGGCAGATCCTCCACAATCACAACCGAAGCGCCATTTTCGATGGCTTTATCGATAAAGTGATGACCATCCGAATTCCAACCCCTGATCGCTATAAAGCAGCCACCCTTCTCCACCTTCCGCGAATCGATATGCAAACTTTTCAGTTCCGCCTGTAAATTCCCATTCACAGAGCGAATCGCCACGTTGTACAATATTTCCTGCAAATCCGCCATCAGTTCAATTCTATTGTTACCGTTTGTTTGGGTTGTATGGATTGTCCGGCTGCGATCGACTGACTCACCACTTTCCCGCTTCCCTTCACGATCACTTTCAGTTTCCGTTCTTCCAGGATATAGAGGGCATCTTTGAGCCCCATTCCTTTCAGATCCGGCATCTGTTTATTGTCGGCCACCGGAGCGCCGGCCAGAACCGGCTTCATGGTAGCGTCCGGTTTTACCACCGCCCATTCTTTCTCGCCGATACTGTCGGCATAAGAAAGTTTCATTTCATTCAACACTTTTTTCAGTTCGCTGGTGGCGCCCGCATAACGGAATCCGCTGCTGTCTTTTTTTGGCAGTCCGGCCGTCTTCACAGGTTCCTGCTGCGCATGAATGGCAAAGAGCTTATCGGCTATTTCCCGGAAAACCGGACCGGCTACCGAACCGCCGTAGTATTTCGCTGCAAAGGGTTTGTTCTTGATTACCACAATGCAACTGTATTTTGGATTCTCTGCCGGGAAATAACCGGCAAAGGATGATTGATAAATATGATCCGCATACCCCCTGCTTCCATTTGCCACCAGCGCTGTTCCTGTTTTTCCGGCGATCCGGTAATAGGGCGATGCCAGGGATTTGGCTGTTCCGTTTGTCACCACACCTTCCAGACAGGTTTTCAACTGGCGGAGGGTTGATTCCTTGCAGATGGCCTCCACCAACACTTCTGGTTCACGCGTCCAGATCGTGCGTCCATCCTGTTGTACTTCCTGCACCAGATAGGGTTGCATCATCTTACCGTTATTGGCAACAGCATTGTACAACATCAGGGTTTGCAGCGGACTCACCAGCACTTCGTAACCGAAAGACATCCAGGGCAGCGACATGGCACTCCAGGTCTTTGATTTCGGTGTTTTGATGATGGGCTGCGTTTCACCCACCAGATCAATGCCCGATACTTCATGCAGTTTCAATCTTTTCAGATGTTCAATGAACTTAGTCGGATTGTTACCGTAGTGCTGCATCACCATTTTGGCCATCCCCACATTACTACTCAACTCAAATGCCTGCTGCAGCGATACATTGGTACGATGATGGCGTTCACTGTCGTACACCGTGCGCCGATTCACCTGCCACACACCATTTTCAAGATTCACCTGGGTACTGAGATCGGCTTTGCCATCATCCAGTACTGCCAGCATGGTCGCGAGCTTGAAGGTGGAACCCGGTTCGGATGCGCGAATGGCGTAGTTGAGATCTTCCCAATAATCGCCGTTGGCGGTGCGGCCCAGGTTTGCAATGGCCTTTATCTTACCCGTTGCCACTTCCATCACGATACAGGTACCGTGCAGTGCTTCGTTCTGGATCATCATTTTTAGCAGGGCGTTCTCAGCTATATCCTGGATATTCACATCGAGCGTGGTGATCAGATCCTTTCCATTTTCGGGCTCCACTTCGTATCCTTCTACCGGAACTGCCACTCCTCCTGCTATAAAGCGAACCAGTCGTTTACCGGTTTCACCTTTAAGCAGACTATCGTAGGTGCGTTCCAGTCCCACGTTCTGGGCATTTTCGCGAGCCAGACCAATGGTCCGGTTGGCCAGCATTCCAAACGGATTCAGCCGTTTGCTTTTCACTTCGGTGATGAATCCGCTTTTGTTCCGGCCCAGTCGCACCAGAGGAAATTCTCTCAGCTGTTTGTACTGCTGGAAGTCGATATTTTTCTTAAGGGGAAAATACCGGTCCTTTTTGCGATAGCCGGCCTGCAACAGTTTCTTGTAACTGTCTGCCGACTGATCCCGGAACAAATTAGCCAGACAATAACTCAGTGAATCCAGGTTATCGCGAAAGCGTTGTCCGTCTTTATCCCGCAATCCCTCCGCTCCGAAATCAATATAGATATTGAAATAGGGAATGGATGTGCTCAGCATGCTGCCGTCTTCGCTGTAAATGGTACCGCGTTCGGCATCCAGGTTGATGATGCGGGTATGCAGACTATCACTTTTGCTTCGCCAGTAAGCGCCTTCTGCCTGCTGTATGTAAAGAGCTTTACCAACCACACAGAAGCCCAACACAACTATACCGATAAAACACAGGTACACTCTCCACAGTATGTCGCGTTTTACTTCCACAGCGCCGGTCGATTAGGTTTTTATTTATTCTGTTCCGGCATCTTCTTTGATGACCACCGGAGGCGTTGTCAATTCCATCAGTCCGAGCGGAGCCACTGCCTTCGCAATCTCCGTCTGTTTACTCCGGAACATCACTTCACTCTTCATTGTCTTGTACTCAAACTGCAGCTCCTTTAATTCCTTATTGGTTCTGCTGATTGATTTGATGATCTTATCTGAGTAGTGTCCGTTGTAGATATACAACACAGCCAGGCCGCTTAGAAAAAGAAAAAAGGGCATATGCTGCACGATCAACTGGTAATTGATCCGGAATCTTTTTTCTTTTTTTGGTCGCTTGTTCTTCATACGACTAAGGTTGTTCAATAGGACATTAACATTTCACTACTACGATAGACCGACTTTATATTCGTTCTGCCACCCGCAGCTTGGCGCTGCGTGAGCGGCTGTTTCGTTTCATTTCTTCTGCCGTGGGCAGCAGCGGCTTTTTGGTTATAACTTTAAGCAAACTGCTTTTCTCACGGGTTTCAAAGGGATGATCTTCCTCTTCTTCAAAACTTCCCTGTTTAAAAAACTGTTTCACCAGGCGATCCTCCAGCGAATGGAAGGTGATTACCGCCACCCGGCCACCCGGCAACAATAAATCGGGTACCTGCTCCAGCATCTCCTTCAAAG
>DATCJQ010000031.1:0-1571 GCA_036562745.1 Flavihumibacter sp. | reverse complement strand
GACCGAAATCTGACTCCAGCAACTTGAAAAAATCCTGTTTTGGAATGAAACTGACGGTACAGTCTTCGAGAGCAACGACCGAGTCCTGGTAAGGCGTGCCCTGCAGGAGGTCGGCATACCCGAAGAAGTCTCCCTCCTTATAAAGTTCGGTGATGTATTCTTTGCCCAATTCGTTGATCCGGCGGGCTTTAGCCTTTCCGCTCTCCAGGAAGTAGATACCTCCCGGATAGGTATTTTCATTATAAATGCTCTCCTTTTTCCGGTAATTGTGCGTGCGGCGGTTTTCGGCCAGATGCCGCAATTCCTGAAAATGACGTATCTCGCCGAGGAAGTTGTTGAGCCCCTCCGCATTGCGGGAGAACCGCGACTTAAGCAGATCATTCTTGTGAAGCCTGATCTCCACCGCCTGCAGTAGCTCCACATCGTCGAAGGGCTTGGTCAGGTAATCATCGGCCCCAAGCAGCATTCCCTTGCGCATATCCGATTTCTCCGCCTTGGCTGTCAGGAATATAAAGGGTATGGTTGCCGTTTCAGGAGAATGGCCCAGCAAATGAAGCACGCCATACCCATCCAGCTCCGGCATCATGATATCACAGATGATCAGATCGGGAAGTTCGCTCTGGGCAAGTGAGGCGCCCTCACGGCCATTCGAAGCGGTAATCACTTTGTAACCTGATAGTTCCAGGATCTCCTGGGTATTTTCCCGAACATCGGGGTTATCTTCTATCAGTAAAATTTTCTTTTCCATCTAACTATTCAATTGTGTGCACTGTGGCGATAGGGAGTTCTATAAAAAAGGTCGTACCGTACCCCTCCTTGCTTTCAACGCGGACATCTCCGTTCATGAGCTCCAGATATCTTTTCACAATATGCAGCCCCAGACCGGTTCCCTGCACGTTTCCACTGTTCTGAGCCCGGAAAAACCGGTTGAAGATATGGGGAAGATCGGCAGCCGAAATACCAATACCATAATCCTGTATCTCGATATAAATCTTGCCGTCATGGACCCGCGTCGCGAAACGGATATCCTTTTGCGAATATTTAAGCCCGTTTGAGATCACGTTGATGATTACGTTTTTCAGCAGCTGATTATCAGCCCACACCTGCTCTTCGCCTTCGTGGCTATAAACGATGGTTTGTCCGGGTGCACATACGCCTTTCAATTCCTCCATCAACTCCTGGCAGAAATCTACCAGGTTGAAACGGATGGGCACACTTGTAAGAAGCCCCTCTTCCAGTTTGCCAATTGAAAGAAAATCGTTCAAAATTTCGGTCAGATTGTTGATGGCGGACTTGATCCGGCGGACATGCTTCTGCCTTTTCTCATCCTCTTCCGTGAGTCTGTAGCGCCCGATCAGTGACACCGATGACAGCATCGTTGCGAGTGGGGTGCGGAATTCATGCGAGGCAATGGTCACAAACTGCGACTTGAGCTCATTCAGTTTTCGCTCACTCTCCAGCGCTCGAAGTACCTCTGCTTTCGATTCGTTAAGCTCTGCCAGTGCTATTTCCAATTCCTTGGTACGTTGCTCCACTCTTTCTTCCAGTTCGGAATTCAGCCGGACGATCGC
>DATCJQ010000016.1:0-5932 GCA_036562745.1 Flavihumibacter sp. | reverse complement strand
GCTTGATCCGATCGGTACTGATTTTGCCGATTACGGTGGTGTCGCCCACTTTCAGGAATTTGTCGCCCACCTGTAGGCCGGCTTTTTCGCTCGGACCGCCGGGCACCACATTCACCACATTCACCGTGTCCTTAAATACCTGAAATTCGATCCCGATACCCTGAAAATTGCCCTGCAGATCTTCGGTCAGGGCTCCCAGATAGCGGGCCGGAATATAGTTGGAATGGGGGTCCAGTTTTACCAACATATCCTGAATCGCGTCGTTTCCAAGGGTATCGATATCAACTTTATCTACATATTTAAGCATTACCAGATCCAGCACTTCCTGAAGCGGCGAACGTTTCTTCTTAAAGCTGAATACATTGCTGGCTACCTGCGTGTTATCACGGAGTTTATAACCGATTACCATACCCGCAATCATCACCAGCGCAAACACCAGGGGGAGCCAATACTGTACTTTCTTTTGTTGCCTCATATACTTGTCTAAAGCTGCAAATTACTGAATTGGTGGCACCAACTATCCATATTAATGGGGCCAGTATGCTTACATAGTTTTATTTTCGCCTTAGCATAAAGTCTATCCATGGCTATACTATTAGCAGACAGTGGGTCAACCAAATGCGAATGGTGTGTAGTTGATAAAGGAAAAGTTAAAAAGACACTGTTCACGATTGGTATTAGTCCCTATTTCCTGAGCGGCGACCAGATCGAGGAACTGGTCCGCAGGGATGTGTACCCCCAGGTGAAACGTTACCAGCTTACTGCCATCCATTATTACGGAACCGGCTGCAAAAATCCCGGCAACCGCAAAACGGTGGAAAAGGCACTCCGCAAGGTTTTTCCGGGAATCGACCTGGAGGTGAACACCGACCTGATGGGTATCGCCCGGGCCAGCTGCCAGCGGGAAAAGGGAGTGGCCTGTATCCTGGGCACCGGCAGCAATTATTGCTTCTACAACGGGAAGCGGATAGTGAAAAACAGTCCGGGACTGGGCTACGTGCTGGGCGACGAAGGCAGTGGCGCCTATCTTGGGCGTAAAGTTATCCAGCACTATCTCTATAAAGTCTTCGACGAGGAGCTGATGTATCGCTTTGAGGAGAAATACAAGCTCACTGACGTGGATATTCTGAATCATGTGTATAAACAGCCGCTGCCCAACCGGTTCCTGGCCAGTTTCACCCTGTTTCTGGCAGAAAACCGCGGCCATTATATGATTGAAAATATCATCGAAGATGGCCTGAACGATTTTTTCTACCAGCATATTATCAGGCAAAACGAGAGCTGGAAATACCCGATTCACTTTGTTGGAGGCGTGGCGTTTGGATTCCGGGACTGGCTTTCCGAACTTTGTTCTTCCTACGAGCTGGAGCTCGGAAAGATTTTACAGCACCCCATGGAAGGTTTGATTGAATTCCATAAAGAGTAAAAAGTACAACTGCCCATATGTCCGAATTTGTAAAAGTGACCGAACAGGAGAGCCATTATCGCCATCTGGAAAAGATGGAAATAGCAGAACTGTTGACCAATATTAACAAGGAAGATCAGGGCGTTCCCCTGGCCGTGGCCAAAGCCATTCCTCAAATCGAAAAGCTGGTAACTGCCATCACCGATAAAATGCTGGCAGGCGGACGGCTCTTTTATATTGGAGCCGGCACCAGTGGCCGGCTTGGAATCCTGGATGCCAGTGAAATTCCGCCGACCTATGGAATGCCGTACGGACTGGTAATCGGCCTTATTGCCGGGGGAGAGGAAGCAATCCAGAAAGCCGTGGAAAATGCGGAGGACAGCCTTCAACAGGGCTGGGAAGACCTGAACAAACATTTTGTGAGCGAAAAGGATGTGGTGGTAGGAATTGCTGCCAGCGGCACCACGCCCTATGTAATCGGAGCCTTAAAAAAATGCCGGGAAAAGGGCATTACCACCGGATCCATTTCCTGCAACCCCAACTCGCCCGTGAGCCAGGAAGCGGATTTTCCCATCGAAGTGGTGGTAGGCCCGGAATTTGTAACTGGATCTACCAGAATGAAAAGCGGTACGGCCCAGAAGCTGGTGCTGAATATGATCTCCACTGCCGTCATGATTCAGATCGGCCGCGTGGAAGACAATAAAATGGTGAACATGCAGCTGAGTAACGAAAAACTCGTCGATCGCGGTACCAATATGGTGATGCAACAACTCAAACTGGATGATTACAACAAGGCCCGAACGCTATTACTAACACATGGCAGCGTAAAAAAAGCAGTGGATGCGTGGCGATCGACAACGCATCCCCAGGGGTAAACTATGCATCTTTTAGAACCTTTTTATAACTGGCGTCATATCTATATCAGTGAGGAAGACGAGCGCTCACCGTTTTACGGAAGGGAATATTCTGAGTTCGAGTTTTCGCAAACCATCTACAATTATTATATCCACCCGCAATGGGACGAGTTCGGATCACGTACCCTCTACCTCAAAGTGCTGCTGGCTGATTATGAAGAACAGTATGCCATCATCGAACTGTTGGGAGAATGGAACGATGCCATCGAGAATGATATCATGCAGCTCAAACGTGAAGTGATCGACAAGTTCCAGGAGCTCGGCATTCATAAATTTATTTTCATAGCAGAAAATGTGCTGAACTACCATTCCGGCGATCGCGATTATTACGAAGAATGGTATGAAGACATGATTGATAATGACGGCTGGGCTGTACTACTCAATATGCCCGAACAAACCCAGTACGATTTCCGTAAAGCCAAGCTGCAACGCTTTATTGAACTGGTTGAACTGGATAACTGGCGCACCTATAAACCCTATCACCTCTTTAAAAAAATAAACGAAGAACAGGTGAAAAGGCTGGACTGATGCGGATTTAACTAACATTTGTAAGGAAAAAACTTTTTTGTCGTATTTAATCATTGCCTATTTTTACTTCATGATCAACAAAAATGCATTTGGCCGATTTTATTTTTACTTCTACTTTTTTACAGGCAGAAGGCCGGCGATGCTTTGTGTTAGCTAAAGGAAAATCGAATACTAAAACTAAACATAGAGAGTCCCGGCAGGAAGCCGGGACTCTTGTTTTTTATGGCAACAAGAGTTTCAATACAGGGTTACGAGGGCAGCTTCCATCAGGTGGCGGCACAGCAATTCTTCGGCAAGGAGGTGGAAGTAATTCCCTGCGATACATTCCGGGAAGTGGTTAAGATCGCTGCCAATAAAAAGGAAAGCGAAGGCGGAGTGATGGCTATCGAAAATTCCATCGCAGGCAGTATCCTTCCCAACTATAATCTTTTACAGAAAAGCAATCTGCAGGTGGTGGGTGAAGTGTATTTGCAGATCCGTCAAAATCTCCTCGTAAATCCGGGAGTGAAGCTGGAAGATATCCGCGAAGTGCACTCGCACCCCATGGCCATTTTGCAATGCATCGATTTTCTGGAGAAATACAACTGGAAACTGGTTGAAACCGAAGACACGGCGCTTAGTGCAAAAATCATTCATCAGCGCAATCATAAACACGCTGCTGCCATTGCCAGCAAACTCGCTGCCGAGCTGTTCGAACTGGATATCATCGCGCCGAATATTCATACCATGAAAAACAATTACACCCGCTTCCTGATTCTGAAACGGAAGGATCAGGTAACGGCGATTGCAGACGCCAATAAAGCTTCTGTCAACTTTCATACCGACCATTCCCGGGGGAGCCTGGCCCGCGTGCTGACCAATATCGCCGAATGTGGCATCAACCTGAGCAAACTCCAGAGCTTTCCCATCCCCGGAAGTAACTGGTTATATAGCTTCCACGCCGATATGGAGTTTGACAATCTGGATGAATTCCACAGAATGATTGAAAGAATCAAACCTTTAACCGAGAGTCTTCAGATATACGGTATCTACAAAAACGGAAAGAATCTATGAACATGCAATTAGCCAGTCGCTTAAACGGGATCGGTGAATACTATTTCTCGCAAAAATTAAGGGAGATAGATACGCTGAATAAAGAAGGGAAAGCCATCATCAATCTGGGTATCGGTAGTCCCGATCTGCCTCCGCATCCGGAAGTGATCAAAACCCTGCAGGAAGAAGCTTCCAAACCGAATGTGCACGCTTATCAAAGCTATAAAGGTTCTCCCGTGTTGCGTGCTGCCATGGCCAGCTGGTATGCCAAATGGTATGGTGTGAATCTGAATCCGGAGACCGATATACTGCCCTTGATCGGAAGTAAGGAAGGGATCATGCATATCTGTATGACTTATCTCAATGCCGGGGACCAGGCCCTGATTCCAAATCCCGGTTACCCGACCTATAGCAGCGCGGTAAAGCTTTCCGGCGGTGAACCCGTGCCCTACGAGTTGGTGGAGTCGCTGAACTGGGAACCCGATCTGGACGCACTTGAAAAAACCGATCTCAGTAAAGTGAAGCTGATGTGGGTGAACTATCCGCATATGCCAACGGGACAAATTCCCTCCCAGGCATTTTATCAGCGACTGATTGCATTCGCGAAAAAGCACGGAATACTGATCTGTCACGATAACCCATACAGCTTTATCCTGAATGATAAACCCGCCAGTCTGCTGGCTGTGCCCGGAGCCATGGAGGTGGTGGTTGAACTGAACTCGCTCAGCAAAAGTCAGAATATGGCCGGATGGCGCGTAGGCATGCTGGCAGGCAAAAAGGATCGCATTGATGAAATCATTCGCTTTAAGAGTAATATGGATAGCGGGATGTTTCTGCCGGTTCAGCTGGCTGCGGCAAAAGCGCTGGAACTCGGGGCCGAATGGTACGAATCCGTAAATGCCATCTATCGGAAAAGAAGGGAAAAAGTGTTCGAATTGCTCAACCTGCTGGGTGTGCAGTATCGTACCGACCAGGTGGGAATGTTTGTTTGGGGTAAAGTACCGTCAACTTACGCCGACGGATATGCGCTGAGTGATGCAGTTTTATATGGAGCGCAGGTGTTCATCACACCGGGGGGAATCTTTGGTTCTGCCGGCAACGGATTTATCAGGGTGAGCCTATGTTGTCCGGAAGACAGACTGGAACAGGCAATCGATCGCATTAAAACCCGCATTCCGCAAACTGTGTAAAGAAAAGAGCAAGCAAAATGGAACGTAAAAAAATAGCGATAGTAGGTGTCGGACTGATCGGAGGTTCACTGGCCCTTCAGCTCAATGAGAAAGGGCTGGCTGCAGGCATCGTGGGAGTGGAGGCCAATGAATCGCATGCCAGGAAAGCGCTGGAACTGGGACTGGTGGATCAGATTCTTCCCCTGGAGGAAGCCATTGCAAAATCGGAAGTGATTGTACTGGCCATTCCCGTCGACCGGATGGCCAGCCTTCTGCCCGAGGTGCTGGACCAGGTGGAAAACCAGATTGTGATGGATGCGGGTTCCACCAAGCAGTTGCTGATTGATGCCGTTAAAAATCACCCCAAACGCGGCCGATATGTTGCCACCCATCCGATGTGGGGAACCGAGTATAGCGGTCCGGCTGCCGCCATTAAACAGGCATTTGAAAACAAGGCCTGCGTGATTTGCAACGGATCCGAAAGTGATGAAGATGCGGTGAACTGGGTGAAGAATACCTATCGCAAAATCGGTATGCACCTCCTTGAGATGGATGCCGATGCGCACGATCTGCACGCCGCCTACGTGAGCCATATTTCGCATATTACTTCCTTCGCACTGGCCAATACCGTACTGGAAAAAGAACGCGAAGATCAGGCGATTTTCGAACTGGCGAGTGGTGGTTTTGAGAGTACCGTGCGCCTCGCGAAATCGAATCCCTCCATGTGGGTGCCGATCTTCCGCCAGAACCGCGAAAACGTATTGGATGTATTGAATGAACATATTTCGCAGCTGAGAAAATTCAAAGCCTGTCTGGAGAAAGAGAATTATGAATATCTGCAGGAACTGATACAGAATGCGAATAAGATTAGCAGGATACTGAAG
>DATCJQ010000406.1:0-11122 GCA_036562745.1 Flavihumibacter sp. | reverse complement strand
GTGTATAACTATCTGCTGCAGCAAACTGGCGGACAGTTCACCATCATCCATAGCCTGGATGGGTATGATGAAATTTCGCTCACTTCCGATACAAAAATCATTACCAATAAGGGGGAAGAACTGCTGAGCCCGATCGAGATTGGCAAAAGAATGGTGCAGCCTTCCGATATTTATGGTGGCAACACGGTGGATGAAGCAGCCAAACTCTTTTTACGTATTCTCGACGGAAAAGGATCCTGGGCTCAGAATGCCGTGGTGCTGGCCAATGCCGCTGTGGCACTTAAAAGTACAGGACAGTATGCAACCTACGAGGATGCTTACTTTGCAGCAGTTGAAAGCCTGGAAAGCGGAAAGGCCAGACAAGTACTTCAAAAACTAGTAGAACTCCAATAAGGCATGAATATATTAGAAACGATAGTCGCGGCAAAACGGATCGAAGTAGCGGTTAAGAAAAAACAACGTCCCATTGATCAGCTGGAAAAAGATCCGCTGTTTCAGCGTGAATGCCTTTCACTGGCTGCCTTTCTTCAGAATCCTGATAAAACGGGCATCATCGCTGAATTTAAACGGCGTTCGCCCTCGAAAGGTTTGATCAACGGAACGGCCAGGGTGGAGGATGTAACCAAAGCCTATGCCGGTTGGGGAGCCTCGGCCATTTCCGTTTTAACGGATGAGCAGTTTTTCGGAGGAACCGAAGCAGATCTGCGTGCAGCCCGATTCAATGACGTGCCGCTGCTTCGCAAGGATTTTATCATCGAGCCCTATCAGGTATATGAAGCTAAAGCGATGGGTGCAGACGTGATACTCCTGATTGCCGCCTGCCTTAAACCGGAGGAAGTCGCTGAACTTGCTCAACTGGCCCGTCAACTTGGGCTTAGTGTATTGCTGGAACTGCACGATGAGGAAGAACTGGCCCATGTTTCAGAATTCACGCCGATAGTGGGAATCAATAACAGGAATCTCAAGACCTTTAAAGTGGATGTGGAGAAAAGTCTGGAAATGGCTTCCAGGCTGCCGGCCGACAGTCTTAAGGTGGCGGAAAGCGGTATCGATAAAGTGGAAATGATCCGTCTCTTTAAGCAAAATGGATTCAAAGGCTTCCTGATTGGAGAACAGTTTATGAAGGCTGAAGATCCGGCTCTGGCATTTGAGCAGTTTATAACCGAACTGAAAAACAACTGATGGGTGCACCGGTCTGATACACCGGAACACAATCGACCATCATTCGATTACTAACACTTAAAATGAAAACAGATTATGAGAGTAAAAGTATGCGGCATGACCCAATTGCACCAGGTCGATCAACTGGAAGATCTGGGTGCTACATTCGCCGGCTTTATCTTTTATCCGAAAAGTCCGCGATATGTGTTGCGCTACCTTACTACTAGTGAACTGAAAAAGGAAAAGAAAATCAACAAAGTGGGCGTGTTTGTGAACGCCGGAGCCGATGAAGTGATACAGATGGTGGATGAATGCCGGCTGCACATGGTACAGCTCCACGGCGACGAAACACCCAAATATTGTGAACGGATCGCCGATTATGTATCCGTTATCAAAGCTTTTCGGTTAAGCGAAAACGATAGTATTGAATGGATGGTAAAGCCCTATCTCGATGTATGTGATATGTTTTTGTTCGATACCATGGGCGTGGGATATGGCGGAACCGGCAAGAAATTCGACTGGACCATGTTAAAAAACCAGCATATCGGCAAGCCCTATTTTCTCAGCGGCGGGATCGAACCCGGCGATGTGCAGGCCTTAAAAGAATTTTCAGAACAGCCCGAAGCAAGAGGCCTGTTCGCGATTGATATAAACAGCAAGTTTGAAACCAGTCCCGGTGTGAAAGACCTCGACCTGGTGGGAAATTTTATCAAAAACCTGAATGGAGTTTAAAATGAGCACGCAATCCTATAAACAACCTACTGCCCAGGGGTATTATGGACAGTTTGGTGGCGCCTATATTCCCGAGATGTTGCATCCCAATGTGGAGGAATTGCAGCAGCGTTATCTCGAAATCATGCAGGACCCGGCATTTGTGGCTGAGTTCAATGAACTGCTTCGCGATTATGTAGGGCGCCCTACGCCGCTGTATTATGCAGAAAGGCTGAGTAAGGAATACAATACAACAATTTACCTGAAGCGCGAGGACCTCTGTCATACCGGTGCGCATAAGATCAACAATACCATTGGGCAGATCCTGCTGGCACAGCGATTGGGAAAAACCAAAATTATTGCCGAAACCGGAGCGGGACAACACGGAGTGGCTACGGCTACTGTATGTGCACTGAAGGGGATAGAGTGTATTGTTTACATGGGAGAAAAGGATATTGAACGCCAGGCGCCCAATGTGGCCCGCATGCGTATGCTCGGAGCAACCGTGGTTCCGGCAACCAGTGGAAGCAAGACCCTCAAAGATGCCACCAACGAAGCGATCCGTCACTGGATCAACCATCCGGCAGATACGCATTATATTATTGGAAGTGTGGTGGGGCCGCATCCCTACCCCGATATGGTTGCCCGTTTCCAAAGTGTGATCAGTGAGGAAATAAGAAAGCAGCTCAGGGAGAAAACCGGTTCGGAACTGCCCAACCGCGTGATTGCCTGCGTGGGCGGGGGCTCCAATGCCGCCGGAGCATTTTACCATTTTCTCGATGAATTGTCGGTGGAGCTGGTGGCCGTGGAAGCAGCGGGACATGGAATCAACAGCGGGTTGAGTGCCGCCACCACCGCGCTCGGTCGTCCGGGTATCCTGCACGGCAGCAAAAGCCTGGTAATGCAAACCGAAGACGGACAGGTGGTGGAACCGCACAGCATTTCTGCGGGACTGGATTACCCGGGTATCGGGCCCATGCATGCACATCTGTTCGATAGCGGAAGGGGAACCTTTCTGGCTGCCACGGATGAGGAAGCCCTGCGTGCGGCATTTGATTTGGCACGCCTCGAGGGTATCATCCCCGCACTGGAATCGGCACATGCTCTGGCAGCTTTGAAGAAGCTCGACCTCAGGCCGACTGAAAAAATCGTGATCAATTTGAGCGGAAGAGGCGATAAGGACCTCGCTACGTACATGAAACAGATGGATATGATCAGTACGCTCTAACGGGTACGATTATCCGATTTGTATTAATAGTGTGAATCTGAGTGCAGGAAAACAATGAACGAAAAAATTACAATAGAGGCATTTGATGACAAATGGGCAGCCGATTTCAAAAGGCTGAACAAAGCCTGGCTGGAAACCTATTTTGAAGTAGAACCCATCGATGAGGAAATGCTGAGCAATCCGCGTCAGTATTACATCGAGAAGGGGGGCGACATTTACCTTGCGGTGAATGAAAAGGGAGAAGCCATCGGTTGTTATGCACTGATACGGGCTGATGAAGCAAGCTTTGAATTTTCCAAAATGGCGGTGGACTCTGCTTACCAGGGAAAGGGCATCGGACACCTGCTGATGGAACATGCCATCGCGATAGCAACCAAAAAGGGGGCTAAACGTCTCGTTCTTTATTCTCACACCAAACTGGGTGCGGCGCTTCATATTTACGCCAAATATGGGTTTGTGGAAATTCCGGTTGGACAATCAGTGTACAAGCGGAGCGATATCAAAATGGAAAAAATATTGACCAACCAATAGCAAAATATATGAGCAAGATTGGCTCTTTGTTTCAACGAAAAAATAACCGGGTACTCAGTGTTTATTGTACAGCAGGGTATCCCGAATTAGACAGCACCATTCCCGTTATGGAGGCGCTTCAGGCAAACGGAGTGGATATGATAGAGCTCGGAATGCCCTATAGCGATCCCCTGGCCGATGGTCCGGTTATCCAGCAAAGCGGTTCCGTAGCCCTGGAAAACGGTATGACCATCGCCCATCTTTTCAAACAGCTGGAGAATTTTCGTGAGCGGGTATCCGTACCCGTTATTCTTATGGGATATATGAACCCGGTACTGCAATATGGATTCGAACGCTTTTGTGCCGAGGCGGCGCGGGTGGGTGTGGATGGTTTGATCCTGCCCGATCTGCCTGAATACGAATTCGAGCACGAATACGGTGCCATCATAAAAAAATACGGACTGGATTTTGTTTTCCTGGTAACGCCCGAAACTTCTGAAACCAGGGTGCGTCGTCTGGATGGCCTGAGTACGGGATTCCTCTATGCCGTGTCTTCCTCTTCCACTACAGGCACGGATAAACAGATGGACCTGGTACAACAATACCTCCAACGGTTACAGTCGTATAAGCTGAACAATCCCGTTATGGTGGGATTTGGTATCAAGGATAAGGCCAGTTTTGATGCAGCTACCGCACATGCGAACGGTGCCATTATCGGAACCGCATATATCAAGGCCCTGGAGGGAAGCAGGGATATTGTCCAATCCACCAAAGCATTTTTAGAAACCGTTCTTTAATTACCCATGCAGATAGCTATCGTAAAATATAATGCAGGCAATATCCAGAGTGTTTTGTATGCGCTGGAACGTATCGGGGCAACGGCCACCGTAACGGATAATTTTGAGTTGCTGCAGAAGGCCGATAAAGTGATTTTTCCCGGTGTCGGTGAAGCAAGCAGCGCCATGCGTTATTTGAGAAATAAAAAACTCGACGTGTTGCTGAAAGACCTGACGCAGCCGGTGCTGGGCATCTGCCTGGGTATGCAGCTGATGTGTTCTTATTCTGAAGAAAATGATACCGAGTGTTTAGGCATCTTCCCCGAGAGCGTGCAATCTTTCCGTAATCTTAAGAAGGAGGGTGATGAACAGACCGCGGCGTTTAAGATTCCGCAGATCGGTTGGAATACGATCAGCCAGTTGAAGACAGCGCTTTTCGACGGCGTGGCCGAAAATAGTTTCTGTTATTTCGTGCACGGGTATTATGCAGCCATGGGAGAAGACACCATCGCTGTAACGGATTACCTGCAGCCCTATAGTTCAGCCCTGCATCGGAAAAATTATTACGGCGTTCAGTTCCACCCCGAGAAATCAGCAAGGGTGGGAGAACGGATCCTGAAAAATTTTATCGAGAAAATCTAAACCGGGAAACTTACTCGAATGAGCCAGGATATCTCCATCATAAAGCTGCCTGCCGAAGCGGTATTGCCGATCCGTCACCAGGTGATGTATGCGGGGTATTCTGTGGCGCTCGTCAGGGTGGAAGGAGATGAGAACGCCATTCACTGGGGATTGCATGCCGACGGAAAACTGGTTTCCGTGATCTCCCTGTTTGAGTCATCGCGATACGGTGGAAGCCTGCAGTTCAGGAAATTTGCCACGCTGGAGGACTGCCAGGGAAAAGGATATGGATCCCGCCTGATGAAAGCGGTCATTGAATACGCAAAATCAAAACAATATGCCCGGATCTGGTGCAATGCCCGGCTCAGTGCCTTGAGTTGGTATCAGCGTTTCGGCTTTGAGCAGGAGGGCGATGCCTGGCAGAAAAACGGAATCGATTATATCATTATCAGCAAACTTATTGATTAATGGAAATTATACCCGCCATAGATATTATTGAGGGGAAATGCGTCCGCCTCACCCAGGGCGATTATTCGCAGAAAACAATTTATAACGAAAATCCGCTTGAAGTGGCCCTTCAGTTTGAGGATGCCGGATTAAAGCGGCTTCACCTCGTCGACCTCGACGGCGCTAAAGCAGGTGCCGTGAAAAACTGGAAAGTGCTGGAAACACTCGCGGCACGCACCAGCATGGTGATCGATTTCGGCGGTGGCATCAAAAAGGAGGAGGACCTGAAAATCGTCTTCAATTCCGGGGCAGCCCTGGCTACCATCGGTAGTTTAGCGGTGAAACAGGAAGCCCTTTTCAGCGAATGGCTCGAGCGGTATGGTACGGCGAAATTTCTGCTCGGGGCCGATGTGAAGAATGAACTCATCGCGGTGGCGGGATGGCTGGAAACAACTGATATTCCCATTCTGGATTTTATTTCGAAATACATGAAGAAGGGCGTGAAGCAAATCTTCTGCACCGATGTTAGTAAGGACGGAAAACTGGCGGGTCCCTCTGTTGATTTGTATAAAAAAATCATCGGGCAGTTCGCCGACCTGCAACTGATTGCCAGCGGTGGTGTTAGTGTGTTGGATGATTTGCATCAGTTGGCTGAAATCGGATGCAGCGGCGCCATTGTTGGGAAAGCTATTTATGAGAACCGGATCAGCCTGAAAGAACTCACGCGATTCTCCGAAAATCAAGCAAAATAAGCCCATGTTTACCAAAAGAATCATACCCTGTCTGGATATCAAGGACGGCAGAACGGTGAAGGGAACCAATTTTGTGGATCTGCGCGATGCCGGTGATCCGGTGGAACTGGGGCGTTTGTACGCCGAGCAGGGCGCTGATGAACTGGTGTTCCTCGACATCACGGCCACGGTGGAAAAACGTAAAACACTGCGCGATCTGGTGAACCGGATCAGTCATGAAATCAATATCCCCTTCACCGTGGGGGGTGGTATCAGCAGCGTGGAAGATGTGCAGTTACTGCTTCAGAACGGAGCCGATAAAATCTCCGTAAATACGGCCGCGTTTAAACGTCCGCAACTGGTGCAGGAACTCGAAAAGGAATTCGGCAGCCAGTGCGTGGTGCTGGCCATCGATACACGTCAGGAAGCGGATGGAGAATGGTATGTTTATCTCAATGGAGGGCGTACCAAAACCGATCGTCGCTGTATCGACTGGGCGGAGGAGGCTGTGGCCCTGGGCGCCGGCGAAATACTGCTCACGTCCATGAATCATGATGGTACCAAACAGGGATTTGCGCTCGATATTACAGCCGAACTGGCAAAGCGGTTACCCGTTCCCGTTATAGCCAGCGGCGGAGGTGGAACCATGGAGCATTTCAAAACCGTATTCGAGCAGGCCAAAGCCGATGCAGCCCTGGCCGCCAGCATCTTCCATTTTAAGGAGATAGGCATTCCCGAACTCAAGCAGTACCTGCATTCTGAGGGCATTCCCGTCCGACTGCAGCGTTAAATTTTAAGTACATTTGGAATATGAAAGTTGATTTTGAGAAATATCCCGACGGACTGGTGCCTGCCATCATTCAGGATCATGTGACCCAGAAAGTGCTGATGCTGGGATTCATGAACCAGGAAGCCCTCCAAAAAACGGAGTCTACCGGAAAAGTGACTTTTTACAGCCGCTCCAAACAAAGACTCTGGACCAAGGGGGAGGAGAGTGGAAATTTTCTGGAACTGAAATCCATGGCCGTGGATTGCGATCACGACACCCTGCTGATCAAAGCGCATCCGCTGGGTCCTACCTGCCATACCGGCGCAGATACCTGCTGGAGCGAACGGAACCATTCGGAGGATTTCCTTTTCTATCTCGAAGATATTATCGATCTGCGCAAGCAGGCGCCACCGGATGAGTCCTATGTGTCACGTTTGTTCAGCAAGGGGATTAACAAAATTGCCCAGAAAGTGGGAGAAGAGGCGGTGGAAACCGTGATCGAAGCGAAGGATAATAACGACTCGCTGTTTCTGAACGAATCGGCGGACCTGCTTTTTCATTACCTGATTTTACTGAATGCCAAGGGATTCAGGCTTCAGGATGTTATAGATATATTAAAAGATCGTCATTCGAAATAAGGGGCTGGCAAACTATTTGCTCCAAATGGCCGTTTATTGATAAATTCACCGGTATGAAAGCCCTCTCGATATGTTTTGGT
This sequence comes from Flavihumibacter sp., assembly GCA_036562745.1. Classification (GTDB taxonomy): domain Bacteria; phylum Bacteroidota; class Bacteroidia; order Chitinophagales; family Chitinophagaceae; genus Flavihumibacter. The sequence continues at coordinate 3,450 of DATCJQ010000406.1, read as the reverse complement.
ACCCTGTTTTTCCTGTTTGCACAAGCATTACAAGCGCAGCAGGGTAATTTCACCATAAAAGGTTCACTGAACGGACTGCCGGATCAGTCGATTGTGGCCATCTCAGACCCTGATCGTCCAACTGATACGCTGGCCAAATCCGTTGTGAAAGGGGGCAGTTTCACCTTGAAGGGATCACTACCCGACGTGAAACTCTATCATATTTCATTCTTACCCGTCGGATTAAGAAGCATACTTTTTCTACAAAGCGGCAATATGGAGCTTGAGGGCGATATCAATGCCACTCCAATGAAACTCCAGTTAAAGGGCTCGGCACCGCACGATGATTTCCTGGTATTTCAGCAAAAGTTTGAACCGCTATTTAAACAATACGGACAAATATCGGAAGCAGCGAACCGGTATGGTGTGAACGACAGCCTGATGACGATTTATAATCAGCTGGTGGTTGTATTTAAAAATACTGCAACCAGTTTTGCCGCCAAGTATAAAAACAGTCAGATCGCCCCCTTTATGTGGGCCACCCTGCTGCAACTGGTGGAGGATCCGGATTTAATTGAAAACAGTTTCAATAGCCTGGCACCCGCGGTAAAAACAGGTTTCTATGGTCGATTCCTTGAGGCAAGAATTGCCGAGGCCAAAATCGGAAGGGTGGGAACACAGGCGCTGGATTTTACGCAAAACGATCCCTCGGGTAAACCGATAACACTCTCCATGTTCCGGGGTAAATATGTGTTGGTCGACTTCTGGGCCAGCTGGTGCGGACCCTGTCGCGTCGAGAATCCCAATGTAGTGAGAGCCCATGATCGCTTTAAAAGCAAGAACTTTACCGTGCTTGGCGTGTCGCTCGACAATAACCGTGATAAATGGTTAAAAGCGATTGCCGATGACCGGCTCGACTGGACCCATGTGAGTGATTTGAAACACTGGCAAAACGCCGTGGCGGTCCAGTATCGCGTCCAATCCATACCCCAGAATCTGTTGATTGATCCCAATGGCATCATCATCGCCCGGAATCTCCGCGGAGAGGAACTGCAAATGAAACTCTGCGAATTGCTGGGTTGTGAAAACTAACCGGCCGTGCCTGCTGTTCTGACCACGACAAACTGTTTATAGATTAATAGCATTCGTGCATGAAATTATTTCGGAGGCTCATCACCGTTAGCTGCAACTTGCAGGCGGCGCGGCTATACCACGGTAGCAGACAGATGGCATTCACCCCGGTGTTTGCGCTTGTCGTTTTCCTGATACTATCCACTTCCCACTTCGCGCAGGCTCAAAAAATAAACGACCGGTATAATCTATCCATCCGGAAAACGGACACACCGGTAAAGGTGGACGGACTTATGGACGATGCCGCCTGGCAGGATGCCGATGTGGCCAGGGATTTTTTCATGGTGCTGCCCATGGATACCAGTATTGCCAACGTGAAGACGGAAGTCCGCATGTGTTACGATGATAACAATCTCTACCTGATTGCGGTATGTTACCACGGCGCTCCGGGTGGCTATGTGGTGGAGTCGCTGCGACGCGATTTCGCTTTTTTGAAGAATGATAATTTTCTCTTCTTCTTTGATCCCTTCGAAGACAAGACCAGCGGTTTCTCCTTCGGTGCCAATGCGGCCGGGGCACAGTGGGATGGTTTTATTTACGAGGGAGGCAAAATGGATCTGAGCTGGGACCACAAATGGATTTCGAAAGTGGTGAATTACGAGGATCGCTGGGTGTTTGAGGCCGCAGTTCCCTTTAAGTCGATTCGTTACAAGAAGGGGATCACCAGCTGGGGAATCAATTTCAGTCGCAATGATCTCCGCACTTTTGAAAAATCATCCTGGGCACCGGTGCCCCGCCAGTTCCCCACCGTATCGCTGGCCTATACCGGTAACCTGAACTGGGATGCTCCGCCTCCGGCCGCGGGTGCCAATATTTCGCTGATTCCTTATGTGCTGGGCGGTGTATCGCGTGACTATGCGAACAAAACACCCACCGATTATCGAAAGGAGATAGGCGCCGATGCGAAAATCAGCATCACATCCTCGCTCAACCTGGATCTGACGGTAAATCCCGATTTCTCCCAGGTGGAAGTGGACAGGCAGGTCACGAATCTCGACAGGTTTGAACTGTTCTTTCCGGAACGTCGGCAGTTCTTTCTCGAGAACGCAGATATATTCGGGAACTTTGGATATGCAAATATTCGTCCGTTTTTCTCCCGGCGAATCGGACTCAATGTTCCCATTCAATACGGTGCACGTTTGAGCGGCAAACTCAATAAAGACTGGCGGATAGGCGCTATGGATATGCAAACCCGATCCGTGGCTGAGAACGATCTGCCCAATCAGAATTTTGCCGTGGTGGCCCTGCAGCGGAAGATTTTCACCCGTTCCAATATCGGCTTGCTCTTTGTGAACAAACAGTCGCTTCATTACGAACCCGATAACAAGCCCGAGACTCCGGAACATCGTCAGTATAACAGGGTGGCCGGCATTGAATACAACCTGGCTTCGGGCGATAATTTCTGGACCGGCAAGGCCATGGTGTTGCGGTCATTTGCCCCGGGTGCAGGTTCCCGCGCGTTCACACAGGCCATGAACCTGAACTATGTGAGTCGCCGCTGGACCGTGATCTGGCAACACGAATATGTGGGTCGCGATTTTGTAGCCGAAGTGGGATATGTTCCGCGTACGGGTTATGTGCGGGTGAATCCCCAGCTCGGCCGGCTTTTCTTCCCGAAAAAATCCATTGTGCTGAGTCACGGGCCGCTGCTGCAGACCAGCTATTATATGAATGAACGGTTCCGCACAACCGATTATGAAAACAGTCTCACGTATAAAACCACCTTTCGCGATCAGAGTGTGCTGACCGGTTATCTCTCCAATACGTTTATCGAACTGCTCACACCTTTTGATCCTACCAATACCGGCATGGATTCACTGGCGGCCGGAACCCGTCATCATTTTAATACCGGGTATATCGAGTATGTTTCCAATCCCAAAAACCTGCTGACCTATGCGGCTAATGTTCGCTATGGCGGTTACTATAATCATGGATCGCGTTTTCAGCTCACTAATGAGATGGGGTATCGTTTTCAACCGCATGTTGGTATTACGTTAAGCAGTACCTATAATGATATCTATGTGCCCGGATCCTGGGGACACCAGCGTTTCTGGCTGGTGGGGCCCCGCTTTGATGTGACTTTTACCAATAATTTTTATATCACCGCCTTTATTCAGTATAACGAGCAGGCCAGGAACATGAACCTCAATACCCGCCTACAATGGCGATACAAACCCGCTTCAGATTTCTTCCTAGTTTACACCGATAACTATCTGCCCGAGTATATGAGTGTGAAGAACCGGGCGCTGGTGGCGAAGTTTACGTATTGGTTCAGTCTGTAGGAGGGAGAAAGGAGAAGGGGGAAGGGGGAAGGGGATAAGGATAGTGGAAGATTGGATC
>DATCJQ010000402.1:0-2547 GCA_036562745.1 Flavihumibacter sp. | reverse complement strand
GTTCCGGCGACCGGTTTTGGTGGTTACCAGGATCACGCCGTTGCCGCCTTTCACCCCGTAAATGGAAGTGGTGGCGGCGTCCTTCAGGATATTGATGGACTCGATATCGGCAGCGGGAATGGAGTTCAGATCGTCCAGGGTTTGTATGGACCCGTCCACCACCACTACCGGATCGGTACCGGTATAGGAGGGGATACCGCGGATCAGTACGGTGGGTTTGGCACCCGGACTACCCGGTGAAATCACGGTTACGCCGGAGGCCCGTCCCTGGATTGCATCTTCTGCCCGAACCGGACGGAGCTTCTCAATTTCCCGTTCTTTCACGGTGGCAATGGCGCCCGATATTTTGGTAATTTTCTGGGTTCCATACCCTACCACCACCACTTCATCCATCTGCGCATTGAGGGATTGCAGCACGATATTCAGGACCGTCCCCGTAATCCGAACTTCCTGTTCCGTAAACTGAAGGGCGGATACGGTGAGATGGGTGGCTGATTCGGGAACCGAAAGAGAGAACTGTCCGTTTTCATCGGAGCTGGTCCCGACCTGACTGCCCTTTACCAAAATACTGGCATGGGCCACAGGATTTCCTTTTTCATCAGTGACCCTGCCGCTGAGGGTCCGGTTTTGAGGGAAAGCGATCACTGCAAACAGCAGTCCGACCGAGAGTAGCAACACTCGTCGCAGCACGTTTTTCATATGCAAGCTAATTTTAGTTAAGCCATCCGGATAGATTCCGGACAGACACTAAAGCTAGGCAACCTCGGCGGGGATGGCAAGTAAATAACTACATCATGGCTACATCTTTTTGAGGTATGGTGTTGATTATCAATAGTTATTCACTACATCATCACTACATCAAACCTATTATGTATGTTTATAACATGAAAATCGGGGTCTTACTGCTTGCATTGGGTTGTTCTGTGGCTGCCGCCGCGCAGAATACCATTGGTTTGCCCCGAATCATCAATTATACCAAGACCGATTACCGGGGTGGCAGTCAGACCTGGGATATCAGACAGGACAGTGCCGGCCTTTTGTATTTTGCCAATAATGAGGGACTGCTGACCTATGATGGTACTTTCTGGAAAGATTACCCCCTTCCCAATAAAACCATCATGCGATCACTGGCGATAGACCCGGGAGGGAAAGTTTACGCCGGCGGACAGGGGGAACTCGGCTATTTCCTGCCCGGGGAACAGGGTCGCCTGGAATATCATTCTCTGCTTTCCGAACTGCCGGCCGATCAGCGGAATTTCGCAGATATCTGGGATATCGAAATTTTTGGCTCGGCCGTCTTTTTCAGAGCCCTCGACCGGATTATCGAGTGGAATAACGGCCAGTGCCGGGTATTCAGGGCAAGGTCGGAATGGGTATGGCTAAAGAAGATGGACAACCGGCTTTATGCGCAGGACGTGGCCCAAGGACTCTTCGAATGGCGTGAAAATCAATGGCATCCGCTGCCCGGTAGTGGAAAACTGACCTATCGTTCCATCATGGGCATGCTGGCTCATGGCCAGGATTCAACCCTGCTCTTAACGGGCCGCGATGGCGGGTACTGGATGGTTCGCGACAGCATTGTATCGGCTCAACAGTTCCCCCCAAGCTTATTCGGCTCCGATATAAATACCGCGGTTGCGTTGAACAAGGATGAGTTTCTGGTGGGCACCATTTCCTCCGGTGCCTATGTGCTGAACTATAAAGGAAACCATATCCAAACCCTTGGGCGGAAGGAGGGACTCCTTAATAATAATATATTATGTACCCTGCTCGACCGCGATGGTAACCTTTGGGCCGGAATGAATAACGGGATCTGTTTCATCGCCTATAATGCGGCGGTAAAGTATATCCATCCGAATGTGGACAATGAGCTGGCCGGATATGGCGCGCGGATCCAGAATGGCCGGCTTTTTATGGCCAGTTCCGATGGGGCTTATGAGGTGAACCTGGATCTGAGCAAGGATGATCTGAGCTTCTCCCGGGGGGAATTCCGAATGGTGAATGGTACTGCGGGACAGGTATGGCGGCTCGATGAAGTGAATGGCCAGATCCTGATGGCACATAATAATGGTACCTATGTATTGCGACCCGGCTTTTCGGAGCGGATTGCGCTGGAGCCTTCCTGGTTGTTCATGCCCACTTCGCCCGTACTGCCGTCGGAGGAGATTCTGGTGGGCACCTATACAGGCCTTAAGCGTCTGGGTTATGCAGGCGGACAGTTCAAAAACGAAGGCAACCTGAACGGCCTCTACGAATCGCTCCGCTTTCTGGCGATGGGAAATGACGGACAGATCTGGGCTTCCCATCCCTACCGGGGCATTTACCGAATCCAATTATCGGCTGATCATAACAGTTATAATGCGGAATTGCTTACATCGGAACACGGACTGCCATCCGATTTGGGTAATCATGTGTTCAGGGTGCAGAACCGGATTGTATTTGCCACTGAAAAAGGCGCTTATGAATTTGATGTGCCATCATCGCGTTTTATAAAATGTCCCTTTCTCGGGCCCGTGCTGGGCGACATTGAACTGCGTTATCTCAAAG
>DATCJQ010000380.1:0-3465 GCA_036562745.1 Flavihumibacter sp. | reverse complement strand
CAATTCAGCACCGGTTCTTGCATCCACGGTACGGATATCACGGTTACCCAAATATATAGGCAGGTATCCGCCGGTGAAGTTCCCAAAGGTCATCGGCTGGTTGTTCAGGGTATTACCCGACAACCGGAAGACCACCCCCATATCATGGTCAGGGGAAAGGTTCAATGCCATCAGGCCGGCACTCGGCATCCGGGGTTGGTCATCCTGATTTTTCAAACAGGACGTCAACACAAAAGCCGCGGCCACAAAGAGCATGAAATGCGAAATTTTGCTGTTTATAAATTTCATAGTTGTACGTTTTTATACATGATCGCAAACAAGAGTCCATAGTTGCATCCTGCCAAAAACCTTATCGCTTCCTTAACGGATGAGGGGTAGATTCTGTTAAAGTTTGCATGTTCCGGCAAATTGATACCTTCGCGGCTCAAAGTCTAGATATGTTATCAGAAAAAGCATTACAGGAAAGAAGTGGTGGCAGCTGCGAGCTTTGTCAGCATTCGGGAGGACTGTCCATTTATGAAGTGGGACCCGATTCCGCTACCAAAGAGGAAATCGCCATTTACGTATGTGCCAAGTGCAAGGCGCAGCTGGAGAAAAAAGAACTGCCCGACGGGGATCACTGGAAAGTGTTGGAACAAACCATGTGGTCGGAGATTCCGGCGATCCAGGTGGTTTCCTGGCGTATGCTGAACCGCCTGCGTTCCGAAAGCTGGGCGGCTGATCTGCTCGACATGTTTTATCTGCCCGAGGAGCACGAAGCCTGGGCCAAAGCTACCGGTGATCATGTGAACGATGGCACGGTGGAACTGCATCGCGATGCCAATGGCGCCATCCTGCAGGACGGCGATTCGGTGGTGCTGACCAAATCCCTGGATGTGAAGGGCTCCACCCTCACTGCCAAACTGGGAACCGTGGTGAAAAATATCCGTCTGGTGAAGGATAATACAGAACAGATCGAAGGTCGCGTGGAAGGCCAGCAGATCGTGATTCTGACCAAATACGTGAGAAAGCAGGGATAAAAGCTTTCGCCGCTCTTAACGGGCGGAATATATTCAGACAGTCCAATCATATTCATGGATCAGTCGCTCGGATAAAAAGGCGACTAAGCATCCGGATTATGATTGGATTGTTTTTTTAATATTTGTCTGCCTGGGCGTTCGGACCAGTTTGGTATAATTGAAAAAGTGCTGAATAAAATTGAGAATCAGGTAATTACTCGTTAACGCGTAGTAGGACCATAAACTTTCAACGTGCCGTCTTTTAGGATCTCCATTTTATCGATAAACACCACGCGCTCGTTTCCGGTTTTGCTGGTGCGACCATGATATACGCATAACATGGTTTTCCCGTCGGGCGACCAGGTGATGCTGTTATGCCCCGTTCCCGTTACGATGCCACCACTCGCCGTGTTTTTCTGCAGCACCGGATTATTCGCGGCTTTGGTAAAGGGGCCCAGCGGATGCTTCGAAGTGGCATACCCCACGGCATAATTCTGTCCGCCGAAATAATTGGCCGAGTACATCATGTAGTAAGTATCCTTATTCTTGAAGATGAAAGAACCCTCGGTCCAGCGGCGGTTCACTTCTTTGGAGGTTACCGAGAGGCTCTCCCAGGCTGCCTGCGGATCATCCATCTTCACCGGCGGACGGAGCAATAACACCGGCTCGCCGATCACGCCACTGAAATCGGGTTTCATTTCGATGCCATAGACCCAGCTCTCCTCGATCTCCTTGAACCATCCCTTTTTCCGGGCCCAGTCGGCCACTTCCGACTCCACCGCATGTTTGTAACAACAGCGCGAATAATAGAGATAGACCTTCCCGCTTTCATCGAAAAGCACATTCGCATCAATAATGGGATAACCCGGATCAAAAATCGGTTCCTTGCTCATATCGATAAACGGACCGGTTGGTTTGTCTGCCACGGCCACGCCTATGCGAAAATTCTCCAGCTCGTTGGTGGGATTCTTTTTCCAGTGTGCGCTGTAGAACATATAAAACTTTCCGTTGCGCTCATACACTTCCGGCGCCCAATAGGAATGTTCGCCCCAGCCATTGGGATTATCGCCGTGGTACACCTGCCCGATCCGCTCCCAGTTTTTCAGGTCCTTCGATGAGTAAGCCACAAATCCGTTTTTAGCTCCACTCCCCGTTCCATACATGTAATAGATGCCGTCGGAAGCTTTTAAAATATAGGGATCACCGAACTGAACATCGAGCGGGTTGCTGAATTTCGTTTGTGCCTGTACGTGAAACAGGCCGAGGCATAGAAGGCAGGTTAGGATCAATCGCATACCCAAATCTAAAGAATAAGAAGCAAATCCCGGCGTCGGGCCGACTGATCCGGCAACGCATCATATAAAATTTTATATTTGAATATGAGCAAGCAAATCAAAAGAAAGACTCTTGGAATCGATATGGATGGCGTTCTGGCCGATATCGAGCTGCAGATGATTTATCATTACAAGCAGCGATACGGTGTTCAACTGACCCGAGAAGATATACAGGGACTCGCCCACGAACAGGCATTTCCCCTCGATGCGGAAACCAATTCAATTTTGTACAGTCCCGGATTTTTCCGCACCGCACCGGTGATGGAGGGAGCAGTAGAGGCCGTGCGCGAGCTGATGGAACATTTCAATGTGTATATCGTATCGGCGGCGGTGGAGTTTCCGCTATCGCTGCACGAAAAACTGGAATGGCTGAACGAACATTTTCCCTTTATTCATTGGAGGAATATTACGTTCTGTGGCGACAAAAGTATTGTACACACTGATTACCTGATTGATGATTATTGCAAGAACCTGAATTATTGTCCCGGTAAGCCGATTATGTTCACCGCGCACCATAACATACACGAAACAGGGCATATCCGCGTGAATAGCTGGAAAGAAGTGCTGGACTTCTTTTCGAAAGAAATCCAGACACTTACTGCGGAAGAGTTGAATTAGACCCTCTCAATTAGTTGAGTTATTAAGCGAGTCCGGTGCCCGCTTAGTGAATACTGCTCAATAGCAAGTTGTTATATGCCCGCTATTGAGCAGTAATTTATTTGAGTGATGACATATCGATCACGAAACGGTATTTTACATCGCTTTTCAGCATGCGTTCATAGGCTTCATTGATCTCCTGCATTTTGATGATTTCGATATCGGAAACAATGCCGTGTTTGCCGCAGAAATCCAGCATTTCCTGGGTTTCTTTGATGCCGCCGATTACAGAGCCGGCCACTGATTTTCTGCCCAGGATCATGGGAACGGTTTGCAGCACCGGTTCCAGCGGGCCTAGATAACCGACCAGCACCAGGGTGCCATTCACACCCAGGGTGGCGATATAGGGATTCACATCGTGCACATAGGGAACGGTATCGATAATCAGGTCAAACTTGCCCCGCACCGATTTCATTTGAGCTTTGTCGGTGGAGATGATCACGGTATCGGCTCCCAGGTCCAGCGCATCCTGGGTT
>DATCJQ010000372.1:0-3678 GCA_036562745.1 Flavihumibacter sp. | reverse complement strand
AACAGCGCCAGGGCAGTCAGCGCAGCAGAAGCAATGGCAAAACCTTTACCGGTAGCGGCGGTGGTGTTACCAACAGCATCGAGTACGTCGGTTTTTTCGCGCACATCCTTGGGCAGTTCGCTCATTTCGGCAATACCACCGGCGTTATCGGCAATGGGACCGAAGGCATCGATGGCCAGTTGCATGGCTGTGGTGGCCATCATACCGGCAGCAGCAATTGCCACACCGTACAAACCGGCGAACCAGTAGGAACCGAAGATACCACCGGCCAGCACCAGGATGGGCAGGAAGGTTGATTCCATTCCCACAGCCAGGCCACCAATAACATTGGTCGCATGTCCGGTTGCAGACTGACGGATGATACTTACCACCGGGCGTTTACCCATGGCTGTATAATATTCGGTGATGATACTCATCAGGGTTCCTACCACCAGTCCCACTACAATCGCGTAGAACACATCCATGCGGGTGAATTCAAATCCGCGGAGCGACATCGGTGTTTCGGGGAAAATATATTGTACCAGGAAGAAAGAGGCAACGGCAGTAAGGATGATGGATCCCCAGTTCCCCATGTTCAGCGCTTTTTGAACAGCATCGGTACTGATACCCGCTGCATCGGAGATGCGCACAAACCAGGTACCAACAATAGAGAACAGAATGCCCACACCGGCGATCAGCATCGGCAGCAGGATGGGAGAGAAGCCATTGTATGCATCGGTGGCGGTTGTTTCCTGTCCCAGTACCATGGTAGCCAGAACAGTAGCCACATAGGATCCGAAAAGATCGGCACCCATACCGGCCACATCACCCACGTTATCACCCACGTTATCGGCGATGGTGGCAGGGTTGCGGGGATCATCTTCGGGGATACCTGCTTCCACTTTACCAACGAGGTCGGCACCTACGTCGGCAGCCTTGGTATAGATACCACCACCCACACGGGCGAAGAGGGCGATAGACTCAGCCCCCAGGGAGAAACCGGTCAATACTTCGATGGCTTTGGCCACCAGCTGATCGCCGGCAACCAGTCCGGGTGCAAATGCCTGCACCAGCACGATAAATAATCCACCGAGACCGAGTACGGCCAGACCGGCAACACCCAATCCCATTACGGATCCACCGGTGAAGGATACAGCCAGGGCTTTGGAGAGACTGGTACGTGCTGCCTGTGCAGTGCGTACGTTCGCTTTGGTGGCGATGCGCATGCCGATATATCCGGCCAGTGCGCTGAATACCGCACCTACAATAAAGGATAACGCGATTGTCCAGTGTGAATGTTCATTTCTGCTGGCCATGATTCCGAGCAGGATTGCCACGATCACGACGAAATAGGCGAGAATTTTCCATTCTGCCTTCAGAAAGGCCATGGCCCCTTCAGCGATGTAGTTACTGATTTCTTTCATACGGTCAGTACCAGCATCCTGTTTGGATACCCAGGCGAATTTTAAAAAGGTGTATAGCAAGCCAATGACACCCATTGCTGGAACCAGATAAAACAGTTTGTCCATAATGATGTACTTGTTAACAAAAATTTAGAAGTTTCCAAAAATAGGGGAGAAATGCTAAAAAAGGCACTTACAACGTATTGTAAATGCCTTTTATTTTAGCCTGCTGGCAAAGGATCCCGGGCCTGCTATGCCGGTTTCCTCCTGTTGTATTGAATTAAGTTTTAATGTGAATGCTAGTTCTTCTTCGTTGAATCGGTTTTCTTATTCTTCTTAAGCAGATCATTCAAAATTCCTTTCGCCGCTTCCTCAGCACGTTTGGTGGTGCTTGCGGGCTTGGAGCTGTCACCGGTTGAGGTCGAATCTTTCTTGCCCAACAGCTGTTTGGCCAGTTCTTTTTTGGCGTCCTCCACCAGGTCTTTTTTGATGGCAGCAAGACTATCCTGCGCTCTTTGTTTAGCCACATTCAGTGCGGAATCGGCTTTGGCTTTTTGTTCTGCCGCCAGATCCCTGGCCTTGGCCTCCAGCTCGCTGGCCAGGCTGGCCCCGGTTTGCGTGAGGTTATAATTCAACTGCGGATTGGTAAGCGATCCGCCCATATTCACTTTGAGGTTCACGGTTTCACCCGGATTAAATGCCAACCCTTTTTTGGCCAGTTCACCCGCCAGGCCATTGATCAGCTGGTTGGCTTCGTTACCCAGTTTGGCCCGCGGAATTTTCATGTTGATCAGGTAGTCCATGCTCTGATCAAATCCATGCATACCCCCGATTTCCATTTCAATATCCCGGAGTTTAACGGTAAAGGGTTTTACCAACACCTTACCATTCACAAATTCGAAATACTGTTTCACATCTTTAAGGCTGATTTTTTCCAGATCGGCCAGTTTGAGTTTACTGGCCAGCATATCAACCGGTTTGAATTTGGCGAGGAAACCTTCCAATAAAACGATCATCCCGTTACCGTTCAATGAACTCAGATCCGGCATCATCTGTTCGCCGAGTCTTCCGTTCACCGTGAGGTTGGAACTGAGTCTACCCGAAATAAACTGACCGATCGGCATCAGGTATTTCACCGTGTTAAATGCCTGGAAAGTTTTGGCCACGTCGAGGTTCTGCAGGTTATAGGCAAAACTCAGGGCCGGTTTCAGTTTGTTGTCGCGGGTGGAATAGGAGCCACTCAACCCAATGGTACCATCCAGCGCCTCCATGCTCAGGTTCTGAAGGGTAACGGTTTCATTGGCAATATTCAGCTTGCCCTTCACATTGTTGTACGCCACTTTATCATAGGTCACCTGGTCCACGGCCGCGTCTACCGCAAATTTGATATTGTTGGGGACGGCAAAGGGCTGACTGCTTCCCTGGTCAGGAACCTCCTCGGTGGATGTGCCCATCCATTTATTCAGATCGATCTTGTCGGCCTTCATGCTTACACTTCCGGACAGCGGTTCGTCTTTCAGCGCATAACCAATGGCGTTAGTAATCTTACCATTTGCCTGAAAATTGGTTTGCATGAAAGAGCCATTCGCGCCACTAATGGCAATATCTTTTGGTGTGAACTGCATGCTGGCAGATTTCAGCACCAGTCCATCCGGATAATCCGCTGTTTTGAACACCACCTGATCGAGCTGAACCGTACCGCTGGATTGAATGGCATCGTACTGTTCCTTATCAATCTGGGATTTCTTACCCTTGATGCGTATATCCGCCGCTATGCGTCCACCCAAACTGGTGCCTTTTTCAAATTCGTAAAACTGATGTACCCGGCCGAGATCAAAGCCCCCTTTCAGACTGGCGTCGAAAGTGGGATCGGATGCAGGTTGTGTCAGCAATAAGGTGAAATCAATTTTATCGGATCCGAATTCCGCATGCCCCGCCGGAATTTGCACCACGGTCTTATCAGGAATGCCATCTGTATTCGTAATATTAATAGTGGCACTGGTATTCTGAATAGGTTGCGGAAACTCTTTGGAGGCATAATAGATATTGGCCAGTTGAATCAGGCCCTTTGCCTGAAAAGGCCCCGGCTTCTGCTGCAGCACCACATTGAGGTTACCCCTGGCTTCCACATCGGCCTGAACCTGCCCGCCGATCTTGGTGCCCTGCTCCAGCTTGATGAATTGTCCGACCGTACCCAGATCGAGTTTGCCTTTTACAGCAGCATCTATGAACTGGATGGTCTCGGGATTCTTATACAGCATCCGGAAACTGAACGGATCCTTTCCGAATTGCAAAC
>DATCJQ010000367.1:0-8442 GCA_036562745.1 Flavihumibacter sp. | reverse complement strand
GTAGTGGAAGAACTCCGCCGCCGCGAAGAACTGGAAATGGTGGGCGGTCCCTATTATATTACCAAGCTCACCAATACGGTGGTTTCATCGGCCAATATCGATGCCCACTCCCGCATCATCCTGCAGAAATTTATTCAGCGGGAACTGATCCGTATCAGTGGGGAAGTGATCGCGGATGCCTATGAGGATTCCACCGATGTATTCGACCTGCTCGATGCAGCAGAGAGCAAGTTGTTTGATATTACCAATAATCACCTTCGAAAAGACTATAGCTCCATCGATTCGGTGCTGGTACAAACGGTTCAGCGTATCGAGGACTTGCGTAACCAGACCGAGGATATTTCCGGGGTGCCTTCCGGGTTTCCGAGCATCGACAAGGTTACCTACGGATGGCAGAAAACCGACCTTATTATCCTGGCAGCACGTCCGGCCGTGGGTAAAACCGCTTTCGCCCTGAACCTGGCACGGAATGCGGCGCTCAACCCGATTCGTCCCACTGCGGTGGCTGTATTCAGCCTTGAGATGAGTGCCGGACAGCTGGTTCAGCGTATTTTGTCGGCGGAGTCGGAGATCTGGCTGGAAAAAATCAGCCGTGGTAAGCTGGAAGATTATGAGATGAAGCAGCTCTATGCCAAGGGTATCCAGCGTTTGTCTGAAGCCAAAATCTTTATTGACGATACGGCGGCCCTGAACATCTTCGAATTGCGGGCCAAATGCCGTCGTTTGAAGAATAAACACGACCTGGGACTGATCATCATCGACTACCTGCAGCTGATGAGCGGCGCGGGCGGCAATACCAACCGTGAACAGGAGATCTCGCAGATTTCACGTTCACTGAAGCAACTGGCCAAGGAACTGGAAGTGCCGATTATCGCACTGTCGCAGTTGAGCCGGGCGGTTGAAACCCGTAAAGATGGTAACAAGATGCCGCAGCTGAGTGACCTCCGTGAATCGGGTGCCATCGAACAGGATGCGGACATGGTAATGTTTATCTATCGCCCCGAGTACTACGACGTAAACTCCAATGAACACGGTGAAAGTGTGAAAGGTGAAACCCACGTACGGATCGCCAAGCACCGGAACGGTTCACTGGAAACCATCAAGCTGCGCGCCATGTTGCATATCCAGAAATTTGTGGATGAAGGCGTGGAAGGCGGTGACGGCCCGGGTGCACCCATGGGCGGCGGATGGAAACCCATTGGTCCGGGTGGCGATATGCCCGGTATGGATCAGGGTGGTTACCGCCAGATCGGAAGCCGCATGAATGATGTGCCTTTTGACGATGATGAAACTCCGTTCTAATGGCCCTTCCCTATTTTTTCCTGCATGCCTACCAGGGAGAGGAATTGATCCAGCTCGATGAAGCCAATTCCCGACATATGATCGCCGTGCTTCGTATGGAGCCCGGCGAAGAACTGTTGCTCACGGATGGCAAAGGCCTGGTATTACAGGCTTCCATCGTGGATGCGCATAAGAAAAAGGCCACGGTTCGTGTGACCGACCGGAAAAACGCGGAGGCTCGCAGGGGTTCGGTTACCATCGCCATATCACCCGTGAAAAATACTTCACGATTTGAGTGGTTCCTTGAAAAAGCTACGGAAATCGGTGTGCGACGAATCATTCCCATCCTGACTGAACGAACCGAAAAACAGAATTTCCGCTACGACCGAATGCAGCAAATCCTGATCAGCGCTGTGTTGCAGAGCCAACAGGCATGGCTACCCGAACTTAGCCAACCGATACGCCTAACCGAAGTTTTGGCCACAGCAACCAGTGCCAATAAATGGATCGCGCATTGTGTGGAAACCGAGCGGGAGTCGTTACGCAAACTGGCTAAACCAGGTGAAGATCATATCCTGTTGATCGGCCCCGAAGGCGATTTCAGTATGGCCGAAATCGAGGCGGCGCTTGCGGCGGGATTCAGGCCCGTTGCCCTTGGCGATACGCGGCTGCGCACGGAAACAGCCGGCCTGGTGGGAGCTGCCCTGCTTTGCGTATCCTGATCTCCTAATGTGCCATATCTGAATAGTAATCATCTCCGTCTCTGGGCTTGCTCCGTTCATCCAGTCGCGGCTCACGAAGCGTAATGGGCGGGGGACCGGCTGCTTTTCTCCGGGCAGCCATATTCAGTATTTCCACCCCAACGGAGAAAGCCATACCAAAATAGATATAGTTTTTCAGGTGCAACTGGTGGGCCGCTTCGCTGTCCCAACCCTCAATCACCAGGCTCAGACCAATCATAACGAGGAATGAAAGCGCCAGCATTTTGAGTGTTGGATGTTTATGAATGAAATCGGCAATAGCGGGACTAAATCGGAACATGATAAACATGGCGATGACAACAGCGGCGATCATGATCTCCACGTGTTTGGCCGTGCCACCCGCGGTAAGGATGCTGTCGAAGGAGAATACGGCATCGAGGATCACGATCTGCACGATCGCTTGCCCGAATCCGAGTCCGGATTTTTTTACCGCCTTTTCGGTGGGGTCATCGCCTTCGAGTTTGTGGTGAATTTCCTTTACCGATTTATAAATGAGAAAGAGTCCGCCGCATAACATCACCAGACTGGCCAGGTCAAAACCCTTGCCCTGAATGCTGAACAAATATTTGCCTTTCTGCGCCAACAGCCAGGAAAGTCCGAATAACATGGCACTCCGCATCAGGATGCCGTAAATCATCCAATGCCGCCTCGCCTTTTTCCGGTCTTTCAGGTTGGGCAGGCGGTTCATGATGATGCTTACGAAGATCACATTGTCGATGCCCAGCACCACTTCCAGTACTACCAGGATGATAAAACTGATGATGCTTTCGCTGGTCAGGAGGTGTTCCATTTTGAGCGCGTTCTAGTTGAGTTAGTCGTTGCGGTGCGACGCTTTGCAGCAGCATTGGCTACTACTGAATCGCTTTGCAGATATTTCTTGCAATTGTCGGACCAACATAAATGAATCCGGTCCAAACCTGTACCAGGCTGGCGCCGGCATCGAGTTTCTCACGGGCATCCTCACCCGAAAAAATTCCGCCGCTGGCGATGACCGGCACTTCCCCGCCTGCTTTTTCGGATATATAACGAACCAGTTCGGTGGCACGGTTGCGGACGGGCGCTCCGCTCAATCCGCCTGCGCCGATGCGATCCAGTTCCTGCTGACTGGTGCGAAGATCGGCCCGGGAAATGGTGGTATTGCTTACCACCAGTCCATCGAGACGGATTTCCCTTGCCAGGTCCACCACATCGTTCACCTGGCCGGGTGTGAGATCCGGCGCAATTTTCAACAAAATGGGCTTGGGATTGGGTTGCTGCTGGTTGATTGTTTGCAGGTGCGACAGTATTTTGTGCAGGGCATCTTTTTCCTGCAATTCCCGGAGGCCGGGGGTGTTGGGCGAACTCACGTTCACCACAAAATAGTCCACCACATTAAAGAGTTCGCGGAAGCAGATTTCATAGTCCTTCCAGGCGTCTTCGTTGGGTGTAACCTTGTTTTTACCAATATTTCCCCCGATGATCAGGCGGTTTTGTTCGGGTTTTCCGGCCTGTGAGAGTTTCCAGTTCTTGAGCCGCTCGGCCACCACTTTCACGCCATCATTGTTAAAGCCCATACGGTTAATCAGGGCCTGATCTTTGGGAAGGCGGAAGAGGCGGGGTTTTTCATTTCCGTCCTGGGGCTTGGGCGTTACGGTACCGATTTCCACGAATCCGAATCCCAGGGCTTCCAGCTCGCGCAGATAGCGGGCGTTTTTGTCAAATCCGGCTGCCAGTCCCACCTTGTTTTTGAAACTGAGTCCAAATGCCTGTACAGGAGTAGGCGAGCTAAGGGTGAATTTGTTGCTGATAAGTTTTCGGATACCAGGCACGGTGCAGGCGGCCTGTAAACAGTTCATCGAAAAATAGTGAGCCGTTTCTGCCGGTAACCAGAATAAAATCTTGCGTAAAACTGAATACATGCGGATTATTTATAGGATTCCAGTTGTTGCACGAGGGCCGCGTCGAGCAGCGTGCTGAGCAGGGGATCATCTTTCTGTATATTGATAAATGTCCACTGATCAGCGGGCTGGTCTTTCAGTGCCGCCATACCCGTCAAAACGGAAATGTCAATTCTTTTCTGAGCCTTGTTAAGCCGAACTTTTTCGGCACCGTATTGCGATTGCAGGGCAGCCAGTGCTCCCTCCAGTGCATCGTCGTTCATGGTGGTATCGCGAAACTGCATGCCCATCACCATATAATAGTCCACCTTGGCATAGAGTCCCGCCTGGTATTTAAACAGCGGATGGATTTTCTGAACCTGAAGCGAGTCCATCGAAATTTTCATAGT
The DNA here is from genome assembly GCA_036562745.1 of Flavihumibacter sp. GTDB lineage: Bacteria > Bacteroidota > Bacteroidia > Chitinophagales > Chitinophagaceae > Flavihumibacter. The sequence continues at coordinate 4,134 of DATCJQ010000367.1, read as the reverse complement.
GGGATTATCATAGGTGCTTTTCAGCAGTTCAATCATCTGTTCGCGGGGCACCAGTTCGAAAAGCTTGGGATAGGTGTATTCCACCACGCCGGCAAAATCATAGCTGGCACTGATCGCCAGGTACTCCTTCAGCCTTTTGGTCATGGCCAGGCTGTCGGACTGATAAGCGGATTGCCCGTTCACCGATACAGTGAATGCCAGGGCTGAGAATATAAGTAGTTGCCTCATGTGGAATACAACAAATTAATTGACAAAAATAAGCAAATGGCCCTTTTAAGCTACTGCCGTTTTCGCGAAAAAGGAAGCGAACGGGGGAATAAAAAAATCTTTTGGAAACAAATTGATTCCATTAAATTTGATGAAGAAAGTTGTCTATGCAACTAAATCGATAAAAAACGTTTGTCATGCAGGAAGCATATATCGTAGCCGGCTACCGCACGGCGGTGACCAAAGCAAAAAGAGGTGGATTTCGGTTTTATCGTCCGGATGACCTGGCGGTTGACCTGATTAAGGGATTGATGGCTACTATTCCCCAGCTGGATCCGAAGCGGGTGGATGATCTGATTGTGGGGAATGCGGTTCCGGAGGCGGAGCAGGGTTTGCAGGTGGGAAGGATGATCTCGGTAAGGGCTTTGGGCATCGATGTGCCGGGAATGACCGTGAACAGGTATTGCGCCAGTGGTTTGGAAACCATCGCGATAGCCACTGCGAAAATCCGCAGCGGTCAGGCCGATTGTATTGTGGCGGGAGGCACGGAGAGCATGAGCCTGGTTCCCACTACGGGATGGAAGACCGCGCCGGCCTATAGTGTGGCAACGGAAACGCCGGATTATTATCTGAGCATGGGGCTTACCGCCGAGGCGGTGGCTAAGGAATATGGAATCAGCCGGGAGGCACAGGATGAGTTTTCCTATAACAGTCACCAAAAGGCCATCCACGCCATTCAGAACGGCTATTTCAAGAGTGGAATCCTGCCGATCAAGGTAGAGCAGGTGTATCTGGATGCCAAAGGTAAAAAGCAGAAAAAAGAATATATCGTGGATACCGATGAGGGTCCGCGTGCCGATACCAGCCTGGAAGCGCTGGCCAGGCTCAGGCCGGCATTTGCTGCCGGGGGAGTGGTAACCGCGGGTAATTCATCCCAAACCAGCGATGGTGCCGCCTTTGTGGTGGTAATGAGCGAGTCGATGGTTAAGGAACTGGGACTGAAGCCCATTGCCCGATTGGTGAGTTGCGCCAGTGCGGGGGTACATCCCCGTATAATGGGAATCGGACCGGTTGCGGCTATCCCCAAAGCGGTGAAGCAGGCGGGACTTTCGCTTTCTCAGATTGATCTTGTGGAGCTGAACGAGGCTTTTGCAAGCCAGTCGCTGGCCGTTATCCGCGAAGCCGGACTGGATCCTGCCACCGTGAATATAAATGGTGGAGCCATCGCCCTGGGACACCCCCTGGGATGTACAGGAGCCAAGCTTAGTATCCAGATTATCAACGACATGAAACGCCTCAATAAGAAATACGGCATGGTTACCGCCTGTGTCGGAGGGGGGCAGGGTATCGCAGGAATAATAGAAAACCTTTAGTTGGGAAGGGTTCCAGGCTAAGGGAATCGGAAAAATACCAGGTTTAGATGCGGATGTTATGAAGATATAGGTTAAATTATAGTTTATTTGTGGTAAGAAACCTATCCGTTAACCTAGTTTAAAAAACGCGAAAGCAATTTATGACCAGGGTATTTATAGTTGATGATCATGAGATGTACCTGGAGGGATTGTCGCTTTTGCTGGCCAAACAACCTGCTATTGAGGTATCAGGTAGCTGTTTAACCGCTACCCAATTATTGGAACAGCTTCCGTCACTGCCTTCTTCTGATATATTATTGCTCGACGTGAATCTTCCCGATATGGAGGAAGATGCCTTGTTGAAGGAAATCCGGAAAATCCGTCCGGAGCAGAAGGTGATCTATCTCACGCTGATGCGGGGCACCCGCTATGTTCACAAGTTGATGAAATACCAGATTCAGGGTTATATCCTGAAGAATGCTTCCGTGGAGGAGCTGGTATCTGCTATCAATACAGTGGCAGCGGGGGGAACCTATTTCAGCAAGGAGATCAATGTGATAGACAATGATCAGTTCCGCAACACACTCACGATTGAAGATCGCAAAGTGGATGAGATTCTGTCCAAACGCGAAATTGAAGTGTTGAAACTGGTTTGCCGTGAGTACAGTAATGCTGAAATTGCGCAACAATTATTCCTCAGCATCAGCACCATCGAAACGCATAGAAAGAACCTGATTGCAAAATTGGGTGTTCAGAATACCGTCGGTTTAGTAAAGTTCGCCTTAAGGAATAACCTCGTCGATTGATAAAGTATTGCTTTATACTTTCAGGTTTACTGCTTCTGTTTTCAGGCAGTGGTATGGCCCAGCTAGCCGATACCAATGCAATTAAAGCCCTTTATGACCGCTCGCTCGATTTTTCGGAAGAACGGCTCGATTCCCTTCAAACCAATGCCGGTCTGATTGAAAAAGCTTCCGAAGAATTACATTTCCCAAAAGGACTGATTCTGGCCACCCGACTGAAAGGTTTGGTGGAAGAATATTCCGGCAACTATGAAGATGCCATCGCCTATTATCTTAAAACCCTCGATGATGCCAGGGCAGGCGGATTGATCGAATACGAAATTGCCGCCCTCAGTGATTTGGCCATCACCTACAGTTCCGTTAAGCAATATGAGAAAGCGCTGGATGTTTACCGCCAGTCGCTCGAGTTATCGAAGAAAAGGAAGGAAGTGTCCAGTCTTATTTCCGGCATGGGGAACCTGGGTGCTATCTACAATTTGTTGAACCATACCGATAGTGCGCAACAGGTGCTGGAGGAAGCGCTGCGACTTTCGAAAGAATATAATTCCACCGAAACGCTTTCCACTATCTATAATAATCTGGGGAATGTGTTTTTCAAGAAACACGAGTATAAAAAGGCGCTGGAGTATTTCAATCTTTCGCGCGCCATGCACCAACATCCCAATGCGGTGGCGGTGCTTTGGACGGACTACCTGAATATCGGTGATGTGTATCTGGAAATGGGACAGCTTGATTCGGCTCGCTTTTATATTGAGTCTTCGCTCAAACTGGCGAAAGATCTGAATTCGCGAAGCAAGGAAGCATCTTCCTACGCCTTGCTGGCCAAACTGTACGAGCGATTGGGACAATACAAAAAAGCCTATCAGTATCAGCAACAATGGTATCAGTTGGATACCGCGCTGGTGAACCATAGCTCTGCTGCCGCCATTGCCGAGCTGCAGGAACGATACAATGCCAAGGATCGGGAGAAACAAAACCAGTTATTGCAGGCAGCTGTTGAGCGCGAACAACTGCAGAACCGTAACCTTACCACCCTGATTTTTGCGGCATTAATAGTATTGATACTGATTAGTGCCTCCCTGCTGATTTATCGCAATTCAAACCGCGAGTTAAAAAGGGTGAACACAATAATCAGTCGCCAGAAGGAAGCGCTGTCGAAATTAAACGAAGAGAAAAACTCGCTGATCAGTATCGTATCGCATGATCTGAGTGCACCATTTTCGAGCATACATATGTGGGCCCGTTTGCTGGATTCGGAGATCCTCGATCCGCAGCGTCAGAAAGCGGCGGAAAAAATCCGTCAGGCAGCCGAGAGTGGCGAAAAGCTCATCCGACATATCCTTGAAGTGGAGCGGATTGGTACCGGTACGGCGAAACTTGAACTGGAGGACACGCATCTCACTGCTTACCTGAATCACCTGGTGGAACAATACCAGCCGGTGGCGGAAGAGAAGAATATCCGGCTCGAGGGCCCCGATTCGCGGCAGCCCGTTTACCTCATGACAGACCAGGCCATACTGAAGCGCATAGTGGAAAACCTGCTGTCCAATGCCATTAAGTTTAGTCCGGCACACAAACTGGTGCAGGTTCAGGTGCAGGAATCCTCCGAAACGGTGGATATCTTGGTTTCCGACCAGGGACCGGGTATTCCGCTGGAAGACCGCGACCGGCTCTTCACGAAATACGGACAATTATCGGCCCGCCCCACGAATGGAGAGGCCTCCACGGGACTTGGACTGGCCATCGTGAAACGTCTGGTACAGGAACTGAAC
>DATCJQ010000364.1:0-4949 GCA_036562745.1 Flavihumibacter sp. | reverse complement strand
CCATCGTATGTTCATCGATACAGTTATCGATCACTTCCTTAATAAGTACATATACCCCGTCATCGGCACTGCTGCCATCGCCCAGTTTACCGATATACATACCGGGACGTAAGCGGATATGTTCGCGCCAGTCAAGACTTCTGATGGAATCCTCCGTATACTCAAATCCAGTGTTCTTTACCTCTGCCATATTCGTTCGTATTTATCTCGGTCAGCTTTAAAGGCTGCATAAGCGGGCAAATATAAAAAAGTAGGTCCATGTGGCCGCCCCCTCATTTCTGCACCCCTGTGGATAACCTTCCCAAAAGCGTAAGACATTGATTTTCAAATATAGTTGGTTAAGATGGAATTAATTTTGGCAAGATTGGATGCCAGGGTTGCCGAACTCCCGGATTAATCCTATTTTTGACTTCCCGCACCGGTTACGATGCCTTCGCCCATTTTCCACTAACCCTTCTGGCGAGGCCCTAACCATCCGGATCTTACTAACCTATTGAGTGCTGATTTACAACCCGTTATTTTAGTTTAACTGTTGAAAAATTTGAAGTGTATGTATAACTATTCCTTATTGGAGACGAGTTGTTATTACCTGATCCAGGAGCAGCAGGATGGTCCGATTTCCCTGATTAAAGTAAATCTGGATACGGATTATTGTATGTTTATAACCCGGTTTGGGGATACGGAAACAACCGAGTGGAAGAGAAAGCAGGATCCGATTTATGAAATCCTGGAACTGTTAACCGAAGAGAAAGTGAAGGAATGGCAGTCGGCTTATTACAGCAGTGAGGATGCCTATTATGAGGATGGTGAGGAATAAGCCTGGAATCGCAGGAACGAACACCTTTAAATTTTATATATGGCAACCTATGCAGATTTGCAACCAGGCAATTTTTATTTGTTACGGGACGAAAAAGATACCGATATTGAACTGGTATCGGTGCTGGCCTTAACAGATAAATGCATGCTCTTGCGCAGTTTCGGACAGATTGAGGAAGATTTCTGGAAGAAGAGAACCGATTCGATCGAAGAAATTGTGGAAGAACTGGATTATGAAAGCGCTTCGGCAATTCTTTCGCTTTATGAAGATGAAGATGAGGAGGAAGACTGGGACGAGGAGGAGGAGTAATAATTAATCAATCTAAATGATACCTGGATGAAAAAATGGTTCCAAATCCTTTGTCTGGCTGTCCTCGGCTTCTGGGGATGCGCACTCGGGCAGTCTGGCAAACAGATCAGCGCTGCCGAACTCAACAAGCTGATTGAATCGGATGAAAAGATTCAGTTGGTGGATGTGCGTACTCCCGAAGAGTTTGCTGAAGGCAAAATCCAGGGTGCGATCCGGGCCGACTGGAAAAACCCAAAAGAGTTTAAGTCGGTTACAAAGGAGCTGGATAAATCCAGGCCGGTATATGCCTATTGCCTCGCGGGTGTTCGCAGCGCGGATGCCGCCGCTGCCCTGCGCAAACAGGGATTCACCGTTATCGAACTGACTGGCGGTATAAAAGCCTGGCGAAAGGAAGGCTTTCCTACCACCAATCAATAAGCATTGATAGCAATCGGTTTCGGCCGGTTGCTATTTTTTTACCGGCTTTTTAGCGGGCTTTTTTACCTTCTTTTTTGGTTCCTCCGTTTTGAGGTTATTGAGTGATTCATGGTTAAGCAAACCGCGAATCACCACGCTCGCGCACATACACCCGAATATAGCGGGCATATAGGAAATGGTTCCGATAATCGATTTTTTGGGATAGGCTTTTTCGGTCACCACCACCCTGTCGGGATCGATTTTTTCCGGCGAAAATACCACCGTAATACCTTTGAATACTCCGAGTTTGTGCAGCCGGCGTCGCACGTAGCGGGCCAGATGGCAGTCGCGGGTATCTTCAATATCGGCCACCCGGGCCTGAGCGGGATCCATCTTTCCACCGGCTCCCAGTGAGCTTACCACCGGCAAACCCATGTCTACGCAATTTTTCAGCAGCATCACTTTGGGCGAAAGGGTATCAATGCAGTCCACCACATAATCATAGGCTGCTTCCTGCAGCAGGGCCGGAATCTGATCGGGATTCACATAGTCGGGTTTGACAATCAGCCGGAGGTCGGGATTGATATCTTTCAGGCGTTCCGCCATCACCGTAGCCTTGGGCTTTCCCGCCGTGGAATGCAGGGCCGGGATCTGGCGGTTGCAATTGCTGAGGTCCACCTGGTCGCCATCTACTATGGTCATGGTGCCCACGCCGGAACGGGCAATCATTTCGGCACAGATTCCGCCGACTCCGCCCAGTCCAACCACCAGCACGTGTTTCGATTGAAGGGTTTCAATGGGTGCATCGCCCAGCATCAGCTGGGTCCGCGACATCCAATAGGGTATCATATCCATCCGTTTTTCAGGCCGCAAAACTAGTTCAATATTCCGCCCCTTCCTCACGGTTTTTGTTTGTAAATTGCCCCTCCCCTCATGATTACACAGAACACCATTCAACAGATTATGAATCGCATCGATATCATCGATGTGGTGGGTAGTTATGTGAAGCTGAAGAAAAGAGGAACCAACTACCTGGGGCTTTGTCCGTTTCATAACGAGAAGACCCCGAGTTTCACGGTTTCTCCCAATAAGGAAATCTTCAAATGTTTTGGCTGTGGCAAAAGCGGTAACACGATCAGCTTTCTCATGGAGCATGAAAAATTCTCCTATGTGGAAGCGCTTCGCTGGCTGGCCAACCGCTACAACATTGAGGTGGAAGAAACCGAGGTCAGTGCGGAAGTCCGCCAGCAGCAACAGGCCGCCGACAGTCTCTATATCCTGAACAATTTCGCCCAGCAGTATTTCAGTCGCATGTTGCTGGAGGACGAAGAGGGACAAACTGTCGGGCTCTCCTACCTGATGGAGCGCGGATTCGATCGCAACATCATCGAGAAATTCCAGATCGGCTATTGTAAGGAAGAACGCTCGGCCTTTGTGCAGGAAGCCTTGTCCAAACAGTTCAATCGCGATTTACTGGTAAAGGCCGGACTGGCGGCGGTGCGTAACGATGAACTGGTGGACAACTATCGCGGGCGGATCATTTTCCCCGTGCACAATACCACCGGCAAGATCATTGGCTTCGGAGCGAGAATCATCCGGAAAAACGACCGGGCACCCAAATACATCAACACGCCGGAAAACGAACTCTATGTCAAGAGCCGGATTCTTTACGGCATGTATTTCGCAAGACAGTCCATCGACAAACTGGATGAATGCCTGCTTGTGGAAGGGTATACCGATGTTACTTCCCTGCATCAGGCCGGGGTGGAAAACGTGGTGGCCAGCGGTGGTACCTCGCTGACGACCGAGCAGATCCGCCTGGTTAAGAAATACACCAATAACCTCACCATCATTTACGATGGCGACGCAGCCGGCGTGAAGGCAGCCCTGCGTGGACTGGACATGGCCCTCGAGGAAGGCCTCAATGTGAAGCTGGTATTGATTCCCGATAAAGAGGATCCGGACAGTTATGTTAAGAAAGTAGGGGCCGATGCGTTCAGGAAATTCATCGCCGAGAACAAAAAGGATTTTATTCTCTTCCAGGTGGAAGTTTCGCTTAAGGATGCCGGTAATGACAGCCAGAAAAAAGCAGCGGTGGTTAATCAGATTGCCGAAACCTTATCGCGCATTAATAAAGCGGAGGATTTTACACGGCAGCAGGATTATATCCGACAATGTGCCGCCCTGCTGAAGATTGATGAAGCGGGATTGAACAACCTCGTGAACAAGCATATCCGGGAAAAGGTCCAGAAGCTGGAATCCAAAGCCGCGGCAGATTTCGACATGCCTCCGCCTGATTTCGGGTACGATGCTGTTGGTCCGCTTGGTCCGGATATGCACGACGACAGTGTACTGCTTTTTCAGCAGGATGAGCTGCAGGAAAGAGCGGTGGTGCGTGCGTTGATTGAATTTGGCCTTAAGGAATGGGAAAGCGGCAAACGGGTGGCCGACTATATTTTTGAGAACCTGGAAGACGAGGAGCTATTCGACAATAAACAATTATGGGAAGTGGCGCAGACCTATAAGCAATGGTTAGACGAAGGCCTGGAGCCCACTGCCAAGCATTTCTTCTATACCGAAAACCAGGCGCTGAGTGCAGTGGTGGTGGCCCTGCTCGAAGATCCCTACGAAGTGAGTGATAAATGGAAAAACAAGTTCCAGCTACCGGTTGTGTCGAGAGAGGAAACCTACAAGGAAGAAGTGATTTCCACCCTGGGTTATCTTAAACTCCGTAAGATTAAAAGACTGATAGCGCAGAACCAGGCCGATCTGGAAAAACCTCAGACGCCGGAAGACCAGTTCACCCTGCTGCAAACCCATCTTCACCTTAAGCAGATGGAGAGGGAACTGGTGCACAAACTCGGTACGGTAATCGTGAAATAACTGATCGCTATTTTTCCGTCGGACTATTTTTTCCCGCCATCAGTTTTTCGATAGTGGCGGTCAGACGGTTCTGGCGGGTTTCTTCCTTCTTAGCGCTGGTGATCCACTCTACAAACTCTTTCTTATCGGAATAAGACAGCTGTTGAAAATGATCCAGTGCTTTTTTATGCTTTTTGAGGTTTAACTGTTTCTGTAAACCAACCGGAATTTCGATGGTACGTGCTACCAGTTCCACTTCCTCGGCAACAGCAGCTTCACCACCCGGAGCAGATGCTTGGGAGATGGCCGCCTTTGTGCTAAGGTTTACTTTGGTACCTGCAGCTTTCGCTTTCACAGTCCGTTCGGGCTTTTGTTCCGGCTGATCCTCTGCAACGCATGATTTTCCGCCGGCAGCTTGCTGACAGCATTTTTTGAAATGCAGCGCGCTCCAAACTGAATCCAGCGCAACCTGATCCACCCCCTCATAACCTGCATTCACCACCATATCCCAACTGCAATCACGATTCAGATTGGTTGCAATTTTGGAAGCCGCTTTGGGATAGGC
>DATCJQ010000363.1:0-4691 GCA_036562745.1 Flavihumibacter sp. | reverse complement strand
ATACCCGGTGCCGACCGGATGCTGGGCATGCTGCAGGTGGTGGACCATTTGCCGGTTACAATTTTGTTAAGAGTGCTGCTCTGGTCGGCTATTCGGTACCTTGTTTTTGTTATTCAGTATATCTTACTGTTACAATGCTTTGGTGTAACGGATGCTGTTGCCACAGCCGCCCTGCTGATCAGTTTGCAGTTCCTGATGATGGCCATTATCCCCAGTATCGCCCTGGCGGATATCGGAATCAGGGGTAAACTGGCACTGGAGTTGTTCGGAATGATCAGTAAGAATCAACTGGGAATTATATCCGCTGCCCTGGGAATCTGGTTAATCAACCTGGTTGCGCCGGCCATTTTGGGAAGTTTGCTGATCATCCGGATTAAACTAATCAAGAGCGCTCCGGTCAAAGAAATGTGATACTATGAAAAAAACTATAGCATTATTGATCTCGGTCTTTGTCCTGACTTCCAGTCTGGACGCGGATAACGAGTTCTGCGGCATCCGGAACGTGGCGTTTCATCAGGGCGAATCCATCACCTTTAAGGTTTTCTATACACTGGCGGGTATGTATATCGGCGCCGGTGAAGCCAATTTCAATGTGCGTCTCACTTCCCTAAACGGTAAACCCGTTTATCATGCCGTGGGCGATGGCAAAACCTACAGCTTCTACGACAGCTTCTTTAAGGTGCGCGATAAATACGAGTCCTATATCGATACTTCCACCCTGCAGCCTTACCGCTTTGTGCGCGATGTGTACGAAGGTGGATATACCAAATTCCAGACGGTCGATTTTGATCGCAAAGCCAATAAGGCATTGACCAATTACGGAACCTTCAATGTTCCGCATTGCGTACAGGATGTGGTAAGCTCGATTTATTATGCAAGGAATATCGATTTCAATAAATACAAACCCGGCGATCGGATTCCCTTTACCATGTTCCTGGATGATGAAACCTATAATCTCTACATCCGTTATCAGGGCAAGGAAACCATCAAAACCAAGTACGGGAAATTCAAGGCCATCAAATTCAAGCCCCTCCTGGTGAAGGGAACTATTTTCGAGGGCGGCGAAAAAATGACCGTTTGGGTGAGCGATGATCAGAACAAAATCCCCCTGCGTGTGGAAAGTCCCATCAGCGTGGGTAGTGTGAAAGTGGATATGATGTCTTACCGCAATCTGCGTTATCCGCTCTCCAGTTTGATGAACGTGCGATAGGCCCGGAAGAGATCAGAGTTCGCTTAAACGAAGCGTTTGTCCGGCACGGATTCCTTTCTCCGTTTGAACCAGCTCACAGCATTCAATTTGCGGATCGTGCTCAAAACAGAGCAGATAATTTTTGTCTGTCGCTTCCTGCAGAAATGATTTCTTCTCCTTCAACGTCGTAAGCGGAAACATGTCATAGGCCATCACATAGGGGATGGGAATATGGGCCACAGAAGGGAGCAGATCTGCCATATACACTATGGTTCTTCCCTTGTAATTGAGCTGGGGCAACATCATGGCATTGGTATGACCATTCACCAGGCGGATGGAAAAATTTTCCGTGAATTTTATCTCAGGGAGTTGACCCTCCACCATTTCGGATGAACCTGTGAGCAGTTTCAGCTGTCCGGATTCCTGGATCGGTAAAATATTCTCTTTCAGGAAGGAAGCTTTTTCGCGATCATTGGGATGGACTGCCCAGTCCCAGTGATTTTCATGACTCCAATACACGGCGTTTTTGAAAGCCGGCACCAGTTTCTCTCCTTCGCGTTCGATGCATCCGCCGCAATGATCAAAATGCAGGTGGGTCAGGAAAACATCGGTAATATCATCGCGATGAAAGCCGTGGGCGGCAAGTGATTTATCCAAACTCGCATCGCCATGCAGATAGTAATGTGAGAAAAACTTCGCGTCCTGTTTGTTTCCGATGCCGGTATCCACCAGGATCAGGCGATCACCTTCTTCGATCAGCAGGCAACGCATCGACCAAGTACATAGGTTGTTTTCATCGGCGGGGTTCAGTTTGTTCCACAGTGTTTTGGGAACCACGCCAAACATGGCGCCGCCGTCGAGCTTGAAATTTCCGGTATCAATGGTGTAGAGTTGCATGGCTTTTATCGTAAACTTTTTTGGTATAGAACAGGGCCAGTAATCCAAGTACAAATATGATGCCCAGCGCTATGATGGAATTTCGCATACTCCCGGTCAGTTCTTCCAGATAGCCGAATGTGAAGATGCCGATTACGATGGCGATTTTCTCAGTAACATCGTAGAAGCTGAAGAAGGAGGTGGTATCCTGTGTGGGTGGAAGCAGTTTGGAATAGGTACTGCGGCTCATGCTCTGGATGCCGCCCATAACCAGTCCTACAAAGCAGGCAAGTATATAAAACTGGGTCTGAGTTTGCACGTAATACCCGGCCACGCAGATGCCGATCCATATCGAAACCGCGAGGATCAGCACCCAGATATTGCCGATTTTTTTGGAGAGGCGGCTCAGTCCGATGGCGCCGATGATCGCCACCAGCTGAATCAGGATGATTGTGATCAGCAGTTTGGGTTCATCTTCTTTATTGGGGAATATCTCCTTTTTACCGAAACCGGCCGCTACCAGCATTACGGTTTGCACGCCCATATTGTACAGGAAAAAGGCGAAGAGAAAGCGGCGGAGCACAGCCATCTGCTTTAATTGGTTCCATACCAGTTGCAATTCGTGGAATCCGTTTACCAGTACATGTTTTTTGGCCTTCCGTTCGGCCCTGCTGCTCAGGGGCAGCACGCGCAGGGTAAGCTGTGCGAAGCCGAACCACCAGAGTCCCACCAGCAGGAAGGAAACCCTTGGTCCCAGCGTGTCATATTCCTGCGGCACCCCGGTAAGGTTTTCTATGCCCCGGAATATGGATTCGAGGAAAGCCGGATTCAGAATCAGGATGAAACATATGATCTGCAACAGCACGCTGCCCACATATCCGAGGGCAAAGCCTTTGGCGCTCACGCGATCCTGGTCCTCGGGTGCGGCTATATCGGGCAGATAGGAATTGTAAAACACCAGGCTGGCCCAATAACCCAGGGCGGCGGTGCCAAAAAGAATTATGCCCAGTTCGATATTATTCCGGGTGAAGAAAACCAGGCTGAAGGATGCGGCGGCACCCAAAAAGCTGAACCAGCGCAGATAAACTTTTTTGTTTCTCCGGTAATCGGCGATGGAGGAGAGGATGGGCGAACTGATTGCTACGAGCAGAAAGACCACGGAAAGGGTATAATCCATCAGGGCCGTATTCACAAATTCCCTTCCGAAAAAAGAGACCTTATGTTCACCATTTCCATTGCCTCCGGCAGTAATGGCAACAAAATAAGCAGGGAATATGGTGCTGGTGATAACAAGATTGTAGGCGCTGTTCGCCCAGTCGTACATCGCCCAGCCGTTGATGACTTTTTTGGGTGCCGTCTGCATGTAGCTGCTTGGTTATTAAATGGAGGGACCTATCCGTTATGGATCACGCCCGTCCAGAGCAATATAAGAAGAATTAATCCAGCGGCAATCCTGTAGTATCCGAACCATTTGAATCCGTTTTTCTGCAGGAAGCCGATAAAGAATTTGATGGCTAGCAGGGCTACGATAAAGGCTACAACATTTCCCACGATAAAGGCGGTCATGTTTTCGGATGAGTTGAGCAGGAGCTCATATCCTTTTTGTGTTTCACCGTTTTCGGCCGGCCATTTTTTGAGGATCAAAGAATAAGCAGAAGCGGCCGCCATGGTGGGCACCGCCAGAAAAAACGAGAACTCGGCAGCTACTTTGCGGGAGAGCTTTTGCTGCATGCCGCCAATGATAGAGGCCGCGCTGCGGCTCACGCCGGGGATCATGGCCAGACATTGCCAGAAACCGATGGTCAGGGCCTTGCCATAACCAATTTGCTCTTCTTCGTGTATCTGGGGGTTTTGAAAATAACGGTCGATGATGATGAGCACAAAGCCACCGAGCAGGAGGGTGATTGCAACGGTAAGCGGACTCTCCAGCATTTCGTCGATCTGGTCTGAGAACAGGAATCCCAGCACCAGGGCAGGAACCACGGCCAGCGCGAGTTTGAAATAAAATGTGAGGCTTTTGAAATCGACGAATTTCTTCCAGTAAAGCACCACTACGGCCAGGATCGCTCCCAGTTGAATGGCAACTTCAAAGAGTTTGGTGAACGATTCGGTATGAATCCCCAGCAGGGAGCTGGTAATGATCATATGTCCCGTGGATGAAACAGGCAAAAACTCGGTCAGGCCCTCAACGATGGCTATAATGATGGCTTCAAAAATGCTCATGGATGTTTAGTCAGGATTTGGGCTTTTTGAAGATGGCGATAACTTCGATAGCCAGTCCGGCGAGAATCAGCAGGGGCGCAATAGTGATGCGGGTGGTGCTGTAAATTTCTTTCTGGTCGAATACGTTGGGATCGGAACCGCGCCCCCCGGCCATCAGCAGCAGGCCAAGAGCAATTACGGCCACCCCGGCCAGCATCCAGATATAGTTCTGTTTTCCGAAAAGGTCTTCAGATGTATGACTGGTTGTAGTAGTTTTTTCTTTTCTAGACATGTTGCAAACTAAAAAAATAATAATGAAATGCGGTTAGTGCTCCGGTGAAATTAGTACAGATCGTCCAGTTTCATCTTGAGATATTTCACCACACTGCGATGGGTACTCAATAAAGATATGAGTATTCCAAGT
>DATCJQ010000360.1:0-9814 GCA_036562745.1 Flavihumibacter sp. | reverse complement strand
GTTTGCCCTCACGCGACATGCGGGCCGCTTCTTCCTGCAGCGGAGCCGGATCGATCTCCGGTTTGAGATGCTGAATGATGGATTCTATTGCGCCCTTCGAGATAATCAGGAATTTTTCGCCGTATTCGTGGGCTGTGGTCATGCATTTGCGATCGGAATCAAAGGGGATTTCCTCCACCCGCGGGAATTCTTTCCTTATTTCATCAAAGCCCTCTTCGGATTTCTGCTCAATCACATAGTCCACCAACGCAATTTCAGTCGGATCGCCGAGCCATTGGTTATCGTTTGAGCGCTGCACATCCTGGTTCAGGGTCATGCAGGCCAGCAGGAGATCGCCGGGAGTTTTTATAATTGCGGAAACTGATCCGTTCAGCACCGCGTCTTCCGACGGTTTCAGGTCCACCACAGTCATTTTGTTTTGCGTGAGGGTGCCTGTTTTATCGGAGCAGATATAGGTGACCGAACCCAGTGTTTCCACGGCCGGCAGCTTGCGGATCAGTGCGTTCTTGCCCACCAGCCGCTTGGCACCCCGGGCCAGGGCAATGGTGATAAGGGCCGGCAGTGCCTCGGGAATCGCCGCCACTGCCAGTGAAATCGATACCAGCAACATGCCCACGGGATCCTCTCCGCGGATCAGTCCCACTACATACAGCGCCACGCAGATCAGCAGGATGATATAGGAAAGCTTTTTCCCGAATTCGTTCATGCGTTTCTGCAGCGGGGTCTGTACCTCCTTGCTCTGCAGCATACCGGCAATCTTCCCGATTTCGGTTTCCATACCTGTGTGAACCACATAACCCAGTCCGCGCCCCGCACTCACCTGGGTGCCCTTATAAGCCATATTGATCCGGTCGCCCAGGCTGCTGTCCTCTTCCTCCAGCGGGCGGATCGATTTATCGATGGGGATGGACTCTCCGGTAAGCGAAGACTCCTCGATACGCAAACCATGCACTTCGGCCAGGCGAAGGTCTGCGGGCACCACCGTTCCCGCTTCCAGCTCCACCAGATCGCCGGGAACAAGGTCGCGAGAGGCTATTTGCGCCGGCTTTCCTTCTCGAATGACGGTGGCATGCGGGGCCGAAAGCTTACTCAGGGCATCCATGGCCTGCTCCGCCCGGTACTCCTGCACAAAGCCCATGATCGCATTCAGGAACACAATTACCAGGATGATGATGGTATCGGTGAGATCACCTGCCACGCCGGAAATGATCGCTGCCGCAATCAGCACCATGATCATAAAATCGTTGAACTGGTGCAGGAAAAGCACAATGGCGGGCTTTTTCTTCTTTTCTGCGAGCTGGTTGGGACCGTACTCTGCCTGGCGTCGGCTGACTTCTTCAGCAGTCAGCCCATTATCAGAGGATGACAATTCCTTCTTTACTTCGTCTATAGACGCGTTATGCCAGATCATGAGACAGAATTAGTGGATGTAAGCTTAATACCCGCAGTCCGATTACATGCAAAGTTCGTGCGTGGGTGCCAAATCATCGTGGTAATCAGGAGGTTTTTGTGCGCAGACCTTGACCGAACAGGTTTTTTGTTGTAATTTTTAGGAAAATCCATCCTAACATGAAAGAACAGATTTCCCGTACCAGGGGGAAGAATCCTGCTTCCTTTGGCCTGGCGGGCCGATTGCGCTACGGATGGCAGCTTTGGCGGACAAAGCTGAACGACCTGTTTGTGCGGACAGGGGTCAAAGAAAAAATCAACAATTCCAAACTCAGTTGGGAGGAACGCCTTGTTCTGGTCAGCCTGGTTATCGTGGCGGGCATTGTATTGCTTGGCATCAAATTATTTGAAAATACCCGATCTAACCAGCAGGCTTATGCGCAGTTGGACCTTTCCCGTCAAATTCTGATTGAAGCAGAGCGTACCCGTTTCGCCCTGCATGAACTGGAGCAGGCCCGCGCAGGTCAGCCGGAAAAGGTTGCGGCGGCGGTGGACAAGGGGATGAAATCCGTGGAGTCGATCCGCACGCTGAAAACCCACAATCCCCTTCAGCTGAATCGGATCATTTCCATGAACAGCCTGTTTCGGAAACAGCTGATTTACGGAGAAGATGCCGACCTCAAACGCCTCAATCAATTGCTGGATGATATCAAAGCTGAAGAGACCAGAAACCTCAGCAACCGGCAGGCCGAGATATCGTTGGGAAATGAGATCGATCAGCGGCTATATGCCCTTCTGCTGGCCACCCTGGTGGTGTCGGTACTGGTGGCGGCATTTATACTCTATCGAAAACAGCTGGCTACCAAGCATGCCAAACGGCAGTTGGAAAACAACAAACAAATTCTGCAATCCATCATCGATAACAGCACTTCCCTTGTTTATGTGAAGGATATGCTCGGACGATTCATCTTCACCAATCGCAATTTCACCGAGGTATATGGACTATCGGGTGAACGCCTTGATGAGGCGCCGGACGAAAAAGTGCTGGAGACAAAAGTGCCCATGGAAACCCAGGAAGAAATTTACCTGAAAAACAAGCAATATCATTTCTACGCCATCCGCTTTCCCTTGCTGGACAAATACGGAAAAGTGTATGCAACAGCCGGAGTGTTTACGGATCTGACTGATATGATCCGCAAGGAACAGGAGAAGAGAAGGCGCGAACTCAAACTGCATACCCTCGCCGTGCAGGAACATGAACGCATGGAGATTGGAATGGAGCTGCACGATAATATCACACAACTGCTGGCCTCTGCCAAGCTGATGCTGGACACCGCCATCCGTGAAACCAATATGCGGGATGAACACCTCGAAAAAGCCAGGGAGGATGTGTTTACAGCGATTCACGAAACGCGAAAATTGTCGCATGCACTGGTGGTACCCGGACTGGAAACCGAGTCGCTCACCGATGCCATCCTGCGGCTGGTAGACCGGCTCAAACATCAGAACGGTATGCAGGTGCAGTTACGGCTGGTGGGGAAAAAACGGATTAATGCGCTGGATCCGACCATCCGCCTGGCGCTGTACAGAATTTTGCAGGAGCAGGTAAACAATATCCTGAAACATGCGCAAGCCAATAAAGTATTGATCGAACTAACGTTTGTTACCGATACCATCCAGTTGACCATACAGGATGATGGAGTGGGCTTTGATCCGGATGCCACCACACAGGGTATCGGCCTGTCGAATATCATGCGAAGAGTAAACCATCTCGATGGTGAGTGCAGAATTCATAGTGCACCAGGAAAGGGATGCCAGTTGAAAATTCTGATTCCTCAGTAGAAACGATTCAACAACGTTCCGATTTTCCTTAAATTCACCCAAACTCAAGCAATGGAGGCTGATAAAAAGATTAGAGCCTCTGAGACTCATTTAGCCCGTTCCCTTGGACCGGTAATGCTATGGGGGCTCGGAGTGGGATATGTTATTTCCGGAATGTATTTTGGTTGGAACCTGGGACTGGCTGAAGGAGGCACATTGGGACTGGCAATAGCAACCGGAATCATTATTCTTCTCTACACAACCTTTACATTTTCATATACTGAGCTGGCCTGTTCCATTCCCAAAGCAGGTGGTGTGTTTGACTATGCCAACCGGGCGCTGGGGCGTCATTGGGGTTTCATCGGAGGCATGGCGCAGGTAATTGAATTTGTGTTTGCTCCCCCCGCCATTGCGGCCGCCATCGGCGCCTATTTTCATATTTTCTTTCCCGATATACCGGTGGTGGTTATTTCCATAGTGGCCTATCTGATTTTTACAACGCTGAATATAATTGGAGTGAAAGCCGCTGCCAGCTTTGAGCTGATCATCACGATACTGGCAGTGGGAGAGTTGTTATTGTTTGCAGGTATTACACTGCCGCATTTCGAATGGGCCAATCTGGAGAAGAATGCATTTCCGAATGGTGTGAAGGGAGTATGGGCCTGTATTCCTTTTGCCATCTGGTTTTTTCTCGGACTCGAAGGCATCGCCAATGTTGCAGAGGAAACCATTAATCCGCAGAAAACGATACTAAAGGGATTTGGATCCGCCTTGCTAACCCTCATCATATTATGCGTGCTGGTTTTCTTATCAGCCGTAGGGGTGGCCGGATGGGAAGCCATCGTGTATGCATCACCGGGAGCAGAACCCTCTGATTCGCCATTGCCCCTGGCCATGTCTTATGTAACAGGAAATGAAGGATGGATCTACCATCTGTTGATAACGATCGGATTACTGGGACTGATCGCATCCTTTCATGGCATCATCCTCGCAGCGGGAAGAGCCAGTTTCGAATTTGGGAGGATGGGTTATTTCTTCAGGAGCATGGGCAAAGTGCACCCGCGGTTTAAAACTCCGGCCAATGCCCTGCTGATAAATATGGCCATTGGCATCATCGCTTTGCTGACGGGTGCCACGGGTTCTATCATCACTATTGCCTGCTTCGGGGCGGTCACATTATATATTATTTCAATGGTAACGTTGTTGGTTATGCGAAAAAAAGAACCGACACTCGAAAGACCGTTCAAAGTTCCGTTTTATCCGTATTTTCCCGTTATCGCACTGAGCATCGGAATTATCTGTCTGATTGCGATGTGCACACTTTATCCTGTCCTTTGCCTGTTTTATTTCGGATTGCTCGCCCTATCATATTGCTGGTTTTATTTTTTTGTAAAAAACGACGTAGATGACCAAACAACTAACAATTGAGGAACTGCTTAAACAGTTGGAATCCCGCAATGCCACCAAGGTCAAACTGGCTGTGACCGATATCGATGGCATTTTGAGAGGTAAACTGATCAGCTTTGAGAAATTTAAATCGGTGGTGAAATCCGGTTTTGGGTTTTGTAATGTGGTATTCGGCTGGGATTCGGGCGATATTGCTTACGACAATGTTCAGTACACCGGCTGGCATACCGGCTATCCGGATGCGCATGCCTGCATAGACATCAGCACTTTCCGCAAAGTGCCCTGGGAAAATGAGCTGCCTTTTTTCCTGGCAGATTTTACCAATGAAAAAGGAGAAAGCCTGGAGGTTTGTCCGCGTAGCCTGCTCCGCAAAATAGCGGCCCAGGCCAACGAGATGGGATTCCATCCTTCCTTTTCACAGGAATTCGAATGGTTCAATTTCAAACGTCCGGAGAAAATCACCGATTTCCAGTCGCTGGAACCGATTACTCCCGGTATGTTTGGTTATTCGGTATTGAGAGCTTCTCAGCAATCTGCATTTTATCACGATCTGTTTGACCTGTTAACCGCATTTGATGTTCCCATTGAGGGCATTCATACGGAAACAGGTCCGGGTGTGTATGAAGCGGCCATTCTTTATTCGCCTATACTGGAGGCAGCCGATCGCGCTGTGTTGTTCAAATCAGGCGTAAAGGAGATTGCACACAGGCATGGTTATCTCGCTACGTTTATGGCCAAGGTGAATGAAAACCTGCCGGGCTGTAGCGGGCATGTACACCAGAGTCTATGGGATCTTGAGCAGAAGAAAAACCTTTTCTATCAGGAAGATGCGGCCAATAATATGAGTGAGCTGATGCAGCAGTATATGGCCGGACAGCTCTACTGTCTGCCGCATATCCTGCCCATGCTGGCCCCGACCATTAACAGTTATAAGCGGCTGGTGGAAGGCGCCTGGGCTCCCACAACCCTTACCTGGGCGGTGGATAACAGAACCACGGCGCTGCGTGCCTTACCGGGATCTCCGTATTCCACCCGCCTCGAAACCCGTGTGGTGGGGTCCGACAGCAATCCCTACCTGGCCCTGGCCGCCTGTCTGGCTGCAGGTTTGTACGGCATCAAAAACAAACTCAAACTGGAAGTACCTGAAACTATCGGTAATGGATATGCGAATAAGTCGAACGGTACATTGCCGGCCGGCCTCTGGGCTGCCACCCAGGCGATGAAGAATTCACCCATTGCCGAGGAACTGTTTGGCAGGGAATTCACCCGGCATTTTGTGGCTTCCCGCGAGTGGGAGTGCCGCGAATTCGCTAAAGTAGTAACCAATTGGGAAACCCAGCGCTACCTGGAGATCATTTAAATCGGAGATTTGCAGCATGATCATGTATTGATCAGCATTCACAGAAACATCGTTATACACGAATACTAAAAGAGAACATAACTAATTAAGAATATGATACAGTTTGATACGATCCGTCAGTATAATTTTCCCACTACCATCCGTTTTGGTGCAGGGGCCTCTGCCGAGCTGGGTCCGCATCTGAAGGAGCAGGGATACCTGCGTCCGCTGGTGGTAACCGACCCCACCGTGCGCGACCTGGGCTTTTTCAGGAAACTGGTAGCGGATCTCGAGAGCAAAGGGCTGAAACCCGAAGTATTTTCTCAAATCCATAAGAACCCGGTGAAATCGGATGTGCTCGCCGGTAAAAAAGCTTACCAGGATGCAGGTGCTGACTGTATCGTGGGAATCGGCGGCGGAGCCGGTATGGATGTGGCCCGTGCCATCGCCTTAAGCATTAACCACCACCGCGATCTTTTCGATTACGATGATCTGATCGGTGGCGACAAATATGTTACGGAAGATGTGCCCTATTTTGTTACCCTTCCCACTACCAGCGGAACAGGAAGTGAAGTGGGCAGAAGTGCCATCATTTCCGAAGACGAAACGCATCGGAAACGGATTCTGTTTTCGCCCAAGCTGCTGGCGAAAATGGTATTTGCCGATCCCTTGCTGACCATGGATCTGCCTCCCTTTATTACAGCGGCTACCGGTATGGATGCGCTCACGCATAATATGGAAGCTTTTATTGCCAAAGGCTTTCACCCCATGTGTGAGGGAATCGCATTGCAGGGCATGAGCCTGATTGCAGAGTCAATTGTTCAGGCTACCAAATCGCCCGACCTGGCATCAAGATCCAAAATGATGATTGCCTCGCTGATGGGGGCTGTGGCATTCCAGAAGGGATTGGGTATTGTGCATTCACTGGCACATCCGCTTTCATCGCTGCTGGATACGCACCACGGACTGGCCAATGCGGTAAACCTGCCTTATGGTATGGAATTTAACGCACCCGGACTGGAGCCGGCCTTTGCGCGGATGGCACAGGCAATGAATTTGTCATCCACCAGTGCTACTGATCTGGTAAATTATTTGTTTGACCTGAATAGCCAACTGGGCATGCCCACCAGGCTGGGAGCCATCGGCGTGAAAGAAGAGCATCTGGATACGCTGGCGGGACTGGCGGAAGCCGATTTCTGTCACCCGAACAACCCCAAACCGGTGAGCAGGGAAGATTTCCTCAGCATCTATAAGAAAGCGTTATAAGTGAAAAAGAAAATAGGCATAAGTTTTACCCGTACCAATTTTCAGAACTATTGGAACTGGTTTGGTCCGCAGGACCTGGGCGATGATCTGGAGCTGGTGCTGCTGAGTTTTGAAAAGCCCGATACTTCGCTTATCCGTGACTGTGATGCTTTTGTGCTGACGGGTGGAGTGGATATGGATCCCCGTTTTTATGATGGCGATAAAGTATATCCGAATCAGCCGGATGAATACCAGCCCGATCGCGACCGGTTCGAAATAGAAGTGTATCGCGAGGCGAAATCGAAGAAAGCGCCCGTGCTGGCTATTTGTCGCGGTATGCAGCTGGTGCATACGGAAGAAGGTGGCAAGTTGATTCAGGATTTGGGCGAACGCAACGCGAAGCACAAAAAGGATACGGATATCGATAAGCAGCACGAAGTGCAGGTGCAGCCCGATACGAGACTGGCACAATGGACCGGTTTAACGGCAGGGAAGGTGAACAGTGCGCATCACCAGGCACTGGACCCGGGCACCCTGTCTCCCGTCTGGACCATCAGCGCCCTGGATGACCAGGGACTGATCGAAGCCATCGAGTGGAAAGACACGGAAACCATGCCCTTCCTGGTAGGGGTGCAATGGCATCCGGAACGAATCATCAATAAGGAACAAAATCCTTTATCGCAGGCGATTAAGGAACAATTTTTACAATCTATCCGACAAATACAATGAGTACATTTTCCGTAGTGAATCCCGCTACCGAAGCGGTGATCGAGGAATTGAAACAAGACAGCGTTGCTGATATACAAGAGAAATATGCCCTCCTGAAAAAAGGCCAGCCATTCTGGGCTGCGGTGCCGGTGAAGGATCGGGTGGAATGCATCCGGAAATTCGATGCCCTGCTGGGAGAGGAGATCGAGCGTTTGGCTGAAATCCTTACGAAGGAAGTGGGCAAGCCCTTGCAGCAATCGAGAAATGAAATTAATGGTGCCCGCGGACGGATCGCATTTTTCCTGGAGCACAGTGAGCAATGGCTGGCTGATGAATGGCTGGTAACCGAAGGCGGCACCAAAGAGAAAATCAGTTATGAACCATTGGGTGTTATCGCGAATATTTCGGCATGGAATTATCCTTACCTCGTGGGAGTGAATGTATTCATTCCGGCGCTGATCGGCGGAAATGCAGTGTTCTACAAGCCATCGGAATTCGCCAGCCTGACGGGCATTGCCATTTCTGAATTGCTCTATCGGTCGGGTATACCCGAATCTGTATTCCAGGTGGTGCTGGGTGGAGGTGCTGTGGGCAGTGCCCTGCTGGATTTGCCGCTGAATGGTTATTATTTCACAGGTAGCAATCGCACGGGAAAACTGATTGCCGAGCGCGTTGCCGGTAAGCTCGTGCCCTGTCAATTGGAACTGGGTGGTAAGGATCCGCTTTATGTGGCAGATGATGTGGCAGATATTAACCAGGTGGCCGGTGCTGCGCTGGAAGGAGTGGTTTACAACAGCGGCCAGAGCTGTTGCGCTGTGGAACGGATATATGTACACGAAAATGTGTATGATCAATTCATAGAAAGTTTTGTTGCGCAGGCGAAAGCCCTGAAAGTGGGCGATCCTATGGAACCCGGCGTGGATATGGGGCCGCTTACGCGTAAGGAGCAACTGGCGGTGATACTTGATCAGATCCAGGAGGCACAGCAGAAAGGTGCCACAGTGGCTTATGGTGGTTTCCGCCTGCAGCAACCGGGTTATTTCCTGGCGCCGACCATTCTTACCAATGTGAATCACACGATGAGTGTGATGACGGAAGAAAGTTTTGGTCCGGTTATAGGCGTACAAAAAGTAAGCAGCGATGAGGAAGCCGTTCAATGGATGCTTGATACCAGCTATGGCCTCACCGCTGCCGTATACAGTTCCAGCAAAGAAAGAGCGGAAGCGATTCTGAAACAGATGAATACAGGAACCGTTTACTGGAACTGCTGCGATCGCGTCAGCGCCAATCTGCCCTGGTCAGGTCGCCAGGGATCGGGATTGGGTTCAACACTTTCGTTCAGTGGAATCCGGGCATTTGTGCAGCCAAAGGGCTGGCATCTGCGCGGATAACCGATTCCGATTTAAAAGTTTTGCAGAACTGTTCTGTTTAGCGTGAAAGAAATTTCAGCTTACTAGAAACAGTTTAACGGAATCAGCTTAATAGAAATTTCTGCCGTTGTTTGCGCGGTCTTCGCGCGGACGGGCTTCGTTTACATTAACGCTTCTGCCTTCCACCGACACGCCGTTCAGTTCTTTAATAGCAGACTGGGCGGCGTCGTTGTTTGGCATTTCTACAAATGCAAATCCTTTGCTGCGGTTGGTCATTCTGTCCATAATGATGTTTACAGAAGATACTTCGCCATATTGGGTAAAAAGTTTTCTCAGATCGTCTTTTTGGACACTGAAGCCCAGGTTTGAAACATAAATGTTCATTTCAGTAAATTTTTAGATGGAAATTTTCTGAGAAAGGAGCAGGAGGTAATAGAAGAAGAAGGAATATCGAGTTCTTTTACAGGATGCTTGCTAACTCAAATTGTTAACTGGAACAAGGTAGTCTTTATTATTGGCAACCTGATATTAAATA